>JAFGTD010000299.1 GCA_016934295.1 Acidobacteriota bacterium | reverse complement strand
TACATTTTTATCTAATATTCTATATCATTTGCCCGATTAATTGTTTATGAAAACCGCATAGCCCGAACGATTTCGAAAGAGGTTCCTTATGGCCGGCTTTGAGGATATTAACGAGCAGGTTCACAGGGTAAGCGCCGTCATCGGCGAAATAGCGGCGGCGTCGGAACAGCAGAGTACCGGCATCAATCAAATAAACATTGCGATCCAGCAGATGAAACAGGGGACATCGCATGTTGCTGCGAATACGGAAGAATCGGCCGGTGCGGCGGAAGAGCTGAACAGCCGGGCGGAGGAGATGCAGAACAGGATCAACCTTTTCCGATTAAGCAACGGAGCGGCAGCGATACAGGCGACTCCCCTGCAACGGGCCTCCGGCATTTCCCGGCACGCCGATGGAAAGCCGACCGATCCGGACGCAAACTCACAGAAAGCGGAGGTCCCGGGGGAGCTCCGGGCAGATTCTTTTTGAGGATGCTGCGGCGATCCTGCGGGAATTTTAAAGCGGTTTTACGGCAGGAATGGGAAATCAGTCGGAATCCATATTTTTCAGCTTTTTAATCTCTTCCCGGATTTCCTGCCACATATGACCGTGCAGGTTCAGCTTGACACCGCAGAAAGAGCAAATCATATCCTCTCCTTCCTTCAGGTTTTCCAAACGGTGATCGCTTCTGCGCCCGCACAAAGGGCAGGTAACAGGCAGGGAACGTTCTTCCATAATCCGGCCTCCAAGTGTCCGCATACCGGCGCCGTTTAAACCCGTGCGGATTATTTGTAAGTCTGTATTTTAACAGGAATAAGAAACAGGCGATTATGTAAAAACGCAGAGAAACGGGAAAATTAAAAGAGATTATAAAATCTCTTCAGCATGTCTATTTGCCGGCTTTTAACAAGAGCAGGAAACGGATCAAACCGACTGGGAAAATTCTTCCGGGTTCACTACGTAAAAAGCCTTTCGTCCGTCGGTATAACGGACATCAATGGCATTGACGCTTTTCAACCTTTGAAGTTCCCGGCTTAACGTCTCCCGCGCGCAGCCGACCATTCGGGCCAGACGGGTCTGGTTCAGATCGATACGGACACCGTTTTCGGTTTTGACCCCGAACCGGCCGGACAGCCAGAGCAGACCCGAGCGGACCTTATCCCGGACATGGGCGCAACCGATGACTTCCATCTGCGTCCATGCATCGTCGCATCGCTGGGCTATGGTTTCCAGCAGCCAGCGGCAAACCAACGGATCTTCGAGCAGTAAACGGAACATTCTATTGGGCAACAGCGATACAACGGACCTTTTCGTCGCCATGGCGCTGAAAGCGATCTCCGTGCCGCTCAGCAGTGCGCTTTCCCCGAAAAAATCTCCGGGACCAAGAACCGAAAAAAGCGTCTCATGTCCATCGGGATTTATCCGGGTCAGAAGTATCTCCCCTTCCCGAACCAGATAGAGGGATGTCGGTTTCGTACCCTGGCAACAGATGAAAGAATTTCTCTTTGCCCTGATTTTGAAACAGCTTTTCCCGAATCGCCGGTCCATATATTCGAACAAAAGAGCGGACGGATTTCTATCAGCGAGTGGAAGTTCGGACAGTGAAGCGGGCAATGGAAGTAAAGCAGTTGAATTCATAAAAAATCCTTCAATCCAATTTCTCAGGTGCGGTTCAATCCGGCGACGCATGCGGGATTTAAGCGGGATGAAATTGGGAGCAAAGCAGTTTCGAGTTCCGGAACTCCAATCACAGAAACTCCTGCCTGACATAAGCAATGAACATGCCAGAATGCAGAAAGCTGAAAATATATCGAGAAGTAAAACAAGGACAACAATTTCGAGTTGCCACACTGAATGAGCGGAGACTTCACCCGGGGAGTAATTCCCTTCCTACAGGGAAAATATTTCCTCTTTCATAAAAATGTTGCCGGGCATTTGACTGTTTTCAGCGCGAGGGGCAATGGGGAACGATGGGCAGGGGAACGAAATGCAGCCGGTAAAACAGCCCGGCTGCAGGCGTTTTGGCCTGCAGCCGGAATTTCTCCGCGATTTATTACTTCTTGGCATTGGCGGCCGCAACTTCCGCGGCCATTTTTTCCTTCAACCATTGAGGATAAGGGAATTCCCTGGGGCTTTCCCAGTCCTCAAGCTTATGCATCCAGGGGGCCCGCTTCACGAATTCATCGTGTGCAAACGGAACCGGCGGATGGCAGAGCCACATGGGATCGAATTCATCCTTAATCTTCAGCATCCACTCATGATAGTTCGGTCCGTATTTCGGCCCCGTAAGATACATGGGCTGGTGCGGCCCAATCAGGGATGTGTAGAACCGATGATTGATGTTCATTTTGGATGTTTCGAGATAGAAGTGATCCACGCCGGTGGTGTCTTCATCCTGATCCCAGTAAATAAGGAACTCCGAGTACCCCTGGTACCCGAGCTCAAAGCTCTGGAACCAGCCCGGATCCCCATGGTCCGGCATCAGCGGCGGCGTATAGTTCTTCTTCAAATCAGCATACACCTGGCCGTGTTCGGTTGCCTGGCCCAGCGTCTCGATCACGTAGTCCACCGATACGTAGGAACCGCACATCAGCCACATTCCGGCCGAGTCGGCGTTCTTGATCCAGGACTCGTCACTCGGCTTGGTCCGCCTCGGCTTGCCGCCCAGTTCCTGCATGATATCGTTGAAAACTTTTTCGTCGTACTCGAGCTGCTCTTCATTGGTGAAACCGATGAGCAGCACGCGGACGATATGGAAGTTGGCAACGGATTCCGGCGTTTCCTTCAACCAGAGATCCCAGAACTCCTCCTTGCATTCCGCTTTCGCGATGGCGCGCCAGAAGAGGGGAACCTTGGTCACGGCGCCGGCGATTTCGGCTTTGCCGATTTCGTACATCGCCCGAACCTGCTCTTCCTTGCTGGGCATAATGTAGTTGACCCATTTCACCCGTTTTTCGGGAAGAGCCAGGGCCGTGTCGGGGGAAATCCCCGTGGGTTCGAGCCTTTCGGGCTGGAAGGGCAGAACCTTCACAGCCATTTTGGTCACGATTCCCAGACAGCCGCGCAGCCCGGTATATCCCCTGAGAATTCCTCTCAGGTCGGGTCCGATGCCGTCGCCCCAGAAGGGATCGTCGCCAACGGCCAGGGATCCCGTCTTGAGAATTTCGCCGTCGGGCAAAACCATTTCGGTTCCCAGGATGCGCCGGTGCGGCAGGCCTATCCGGTGGCTCAAGGGCGACCAGCCGTCTCCGATCAGGTTCGCAATAACCGATGCCTGGGCGCCGCCGCCCCCGATGACCCCGTATCCGCCCCGTTTCAGGCATTCTTCCTGGAACTGTGCGTAGATAAAACCGCTTCCGACGTTGGCATACCAATGTTTTTCGTCGAATTCGAAATCGTTCAGACGCTTCAGGTCGACGAGCAGCGCATCATCGATGTGCGGATGAGAACGGGGACCGTAAAAACCGGTGCTGTACGGGACATACGGAACCATATACCGAATGCAGATTTTGACGATCTGCTGCACTTCTTCGGTCGTTTTCGGCATGATCACCGCACCCGGTATCCGGGTCATCACTCTTTCGTAGCCGAGACCGGCTTCATATCCGCCGGGGCCGGACCGGTATCCTTCGCAGATGGCCGGATCGTCCGATAAATATTTGGCTCCTACGACAGCCTCTAATGCTCTATATGCTTCTTTCACTATGGCCATGACTTCCTCCTTATGCGTCCAACGAAGCGAGAATAAGTTCAGCGAAGTCCATAACTTTCACACTGTCTCCGCTATCGCTTGCAGCCTGTGCGAAGTTGTTCTTGCACCAGGGGCATGCCGAAACAAGGACTTCAGCGCCGATTTCCTTCACCTCTTCCAGCCGGTGTTTGGCCGAGGAGGAAGCAAGTGACGGGAAGGCTTCTTTTGTTCCACGTCCGGCCCCGCAGCAGAAGGCATTCTCTCTGGTCCGGATCATCTCGACAAAATCGATTCCGGGAATGGCGTTTATGACATTCCTCGGCTGGGCATAGAGCCCCTGGGTTCCGCGCCGTCTCTTCAGTCGCGGGTTCACCATTCCCATCCATCCGCGTTCGCCGCTGTATGGCGTCCAGGGATCGGCCAACCTGCTGATGCTGCAGGAGTCGTGATAGGTCGCCCGCACGTTGACGGGTTTCACGGGTTTGAGTGAACCGTTCTTCAGGGCTTCGTCCGCGAACTCAACCAGGTGGATCACCTCGAATCCCAGATCGGCCGTGGCAATGTCGAGGAGTTTGGGATACTCCACTTTCCACATCCGATACCCCTCGGCACAGGACAGCAGCACCCTTTTGGCTCCCGTACTCTTGACCATCTCGATGTTCCGTTTTGCAAGCGCGCGCGCCTCGTCCAGCATGCCGACCGACTGGAGCGTATTGCCGCAGCACCATTCCTCCGGCATCAACATAAACGGGGTCCTGGATGCATTCAGTATCCTGGCCGTCGACTGGGCGATCTCCTTGTTTCCGTAAGAAGCCGTGCAGCCGACGAAGTAGAGAAGATCCGCCTTTTCCTCGATTTTAATATCGTCCGTTACCCATTGCTTTCTGTTCTCGTGGGCCGCGCCGTACACATTATGTTTTTTAGCAATGTTGTCGGCGATTTTTTTATGCACGGGCATCGGCCCCGCGCCGTCCTGAACCGCTTTCACCCTGAGAGCTTCCAGCGACAGTTCGATTTCGAGGTCAAGATTTCTCTTGCACCCGACATCGCAGGCGCCGCACAGGGGATCGGAGTATATGATTTCCAGAAGTTTCGGGGTCCACTCGAGCTTTCCTTCCGCCACAGCCAGCCCGATTCTCATTTTTCCAAAAGCCCCGTAGGAATCGAAATCGTTCCACACATTGCTCGGGCATCTTGTGCTGAATCTGGCTCCGGGCTGGTAGGTGTGCTCGACCCAGTAGCATCCCTTGCACTTGATGCACCGGCTCATATCGTAAGTAAAGTTATTAATATCTGCTGTATCTAAGCTAAATTTAGTCGTTGGCATCTTCGCCTCCCTAGAAACACAAATTGCCCGGATTCATAATATTATTGGGATCGAAAAGTTTCTTCACCCGCTTCAGCGCCATAACATAATTGGCGGCACGCTCGTATACCATGGGTGCCAGTTCGCCGTACGGTCTCGTAAAGAGAGCGCCTTCGCCGATAAGAGCCTGCGCCGTGTCCCTGTAGAGAGCCGCGATCCGGGCTTTCGCCTCCGTATCCTTATCATCGTAGAAGAATGTAAACTCAACCTGGCATGCGCGGTTGTGTTCGATGGGCTGGATATAACTTCCTATATCGGCGACCGGGTATCCGTACCTGGGAGCGATCGCTTCCACGATATCGACATAAAGGGGCGCCATTTCCGGCCTGGCGATAAAGAACAGGCTCTGGGATGCGCCCAGCCACCGGTTCTTCCAGTACGTCAGGTGCGCGGGCCATGGATTTCGCAGCAGCGAAAGCACTTTGTTTCCCAGTCCGGGAAAACCGGGGAGCGCATCGGAGAGGTGCAACTCACGGAATTCGTTCTTTACAACCTCACGAAGCAGCTTTTCCTCGTAGGCAATCTTCTCGTCGGGACGGCGCACGAGGCCGCTGACGACAAGAATCAGCGTCCATGGCGGAAGCGTTGCACGAAGCTTTTCGTATTCGGCATCAAAATCTTCAGCGATGATGGCCGCAAGATCCGTGTTGTTCAACAAAACCACTTCCTGGCCGACTCTTCGCGGCAGAATCCTGTAAAGAAACTCCTGTGCATACGCCAGGTCTTCAACCGGAACGAAAAACACCTTGTCCTTTTTCGTCTCAAACATGATTTTCAGGTTCGTCCAGGTCACCACGCCCATGGTGCCCTGTGCGCCCTGAACGAATCGATAGAAATCGATGCCGGGGCCTGAAGGATTGCCGCCTTTTGACATTGAATCCGGGTAACCGTCCACACTGGCGGAACCCAGACGGAACACATCGCCGGTCGGCCAGACAACCTCAAAGGCCATCATAGGTTCGCCGTAGTCATAAACGGTATTTGTCGGCACTTCCCTTTCGAGGTTGTCGGTCAATACCGACCTGTCCGCATGGGGCAGAAGGGGCATGATGATTCTCATGCCGTTTTTGGCCAACTCGGACGTCAACTGTCCCCATGTAACACCCGCTTCAAAACGCGTCTTCTTCAGATCCTTGTCAATTTCCAGGATCCTGTTCATTTTCGATAAATCCAAAATGATGCCGCCCTGTCTGGGAACGGCGCCGCCGTTGAAATGTTCCTGGGACGATACCGGAACCACCGGTATGTTTTTTGTGTTCGCCCACTTCAGAACTTCGCCGACCTGTTCCGAACTTGTCGGCCAGACTACGTATTCCAGCCTTCCTGCAGGAACCAGGCTATGGTCGTGGGAGTACTTGAGCAGAACCGTATCGGCATTGCTCACATTCTCCGCGCCAACGATACCTGCCAGCTCTTCCTTGCTTATCATCTTACCTCCTTTTATTTATGCTCAAATAGGTCCTGCGCATTCGCGAAGACCGGCCCGCGCAATATCCCCTGGCCCAATATTTTAAAATAGGAATACCGGCCGGTACACGGACGTAACGGCCGGTATTGACCAGGCTGTGCTCCGCTGACTTTTGGACAAACCTAAACCACGCCGGTTTCCTTCAACTTTTTCAGTCTGGTCGGCCCTAAAGACAGGTGCTTAAGATATATAAAATCGTTATCGTAGCCCACCGGACGGCACACCCACTTCACTCTCGGGGGAGTTTCCGTGAGTTTGTATTGCGACTGGACGACTACAACCTCTCCATACACGGGATCATCGACCGGAGTGAAAAGTCCTCTGTCCAGCCAGTTTGCATCCGTCATCGCTTCCATTGGGTTGCAAACAGGGGCTATGACGGGGGTTATGGGAGCCAGTCGTCCCTCCTTGCCGTATTTTATCGACATTTCTATAAGTTCATCATTGGTGTACTTGCGTGTTTCGGCGAAAACGAGCGGCGCCCATTTAAGCTGCGCCTCTTTTACCATGAAATCCCCAATGGCCTTGAAGTCGGCGGCGCCCCATTCATCCCATTTTCCCACCATGTCGACAAACGCCTGCCACTGCTCCAGCCTCAAACCGCCTATAAAAACGGCGCCGTCCCTGGTCGGCGCGAAGCAGTAGATCCATCCGCCCTGATCCAGGTTTCCGAAACGCTCAACGATATAGCCATGCTCCTGGTATATCAGCACGCCCCAGTCATCGAAGTTGGCGTATGCTTCCGCAGTGGCCACATCCAATGCCTGCCCTTCCCCGGTACGGTCCCGATAGAAGAGGGCCGCCAGAATGCCGGCCGCCATAAATGTCCCGGCAGAGGCCCAACTGATCCAGGGACCTGCTTTGGTGGGAACCGCCCAGGGGTATTCGTCATAGCTCTTGCCGTCAGGCAACATCTCCCCGGTAGCGTATTGTATGGATCCCCTGGCCTGGGCTACGTTCTCGTAGTCCGGCATTTTGCTTTTGCTTCTGGGCCCGAATTGCCCCCAGGGGGAGATAGAAGCGAATATCAGCCTGGGATTGATCTCCTTAAGTTGCTCGTAGCCTAAGCCCCAATCATCCATTACCCCGGGGTGGTAGGTTTCCAGAAGAACATCGGCCTGAGCCGCCAGGCTCTTAAGCATCTCCCTGCCTTTTTCCTCTTTCAGGTTGAGGGTAACGTGAAACTTGTTTCTGCCCTCCGACAGATAAACCAGCCCTTCTTTTTTATGCAACAAACCATAGGGAGTGCAGGTTCTTAAGAAATCGCCCTCCGGAGGCTCAATCCTTATGACCTGAGCGCCGAGCTCAGACAGCAAAGAGGAGCAGTAGCAGCCGGCATAGCTGTTGTAACTCAGGTCCAATATAGTTAAGTCGTCCAGGGCTTCGGGTTTGGTGTTAGCAATTTTAGGATCGTCTCTTTCCCTTACCCATGCCGCCAAAGGTTGCCGTTCCATAATTATTCCCCCCTTCCGCCGTCTGTGTAGCCCGGTTCCCTCGACAGGATGAGGCCCGACTTGCCGTCCCAGGTGCTTGCCGGACGCCGGCCCTTAACATCCGCCCACTTGCCTAAGGCTCCGCACTCGTACAGCCGCTTGATCTCTTCTCTGGTCTTACCCAGGGCGTTGGCCATGATATATTCGTTGTCGAAACCTACCGGCCGGACCGACCAATTGACTCTTGGCGGAGTTTTGGACATCATGACCGGAAAATCATAATTGAGCATGGGACCGTCCAGCGGATCATCAATTTCAGTGATATAGCCCCGCTCCCGGAAGTGTTCATCTTCGGTGATATCCTTGGCGCTGCGAATTTCGGATGCCGCGAAGCCGTACTTTTCTGCCGTTTGGATTACCTTGTCCAGAGTCAGAGTTTTTACCCAGTCGCTGATAATCTTGAGGATTGCTATTGCATTCTCCTCCTGCAGCCGAACCAGGTGGTCTTTGAACCTGGGATCCTCAGCCAGCTCCGGTTTTCCCATCGCTTTGCAAATACCATTGAACTCCTCAGGCGCCGGTGCCGCTATTGCTACGAAGGAGTCATCGATACAGCGGAAGGTGTCCGCCGGGCATACGCATTGGTCCCTGTTGCCGGACGGCTGTGCCACTTTGCCCGTAATCTGCTGATACGGCCAGACCCAGGACATTGTCCTCATAAGGCTTTCCGTTTGCGACAGCTCGATGTACTGTCCTTTGCCGGTTCTTTCCCGATAATGCAATGCTGCCAGCACAGGGATTTCGCCCATCAAGCCCCCATAGGCGTCGGCCGTATATAACCGGCTCTTAAGCGGAGGCTTTCCCGGAAAGGACGACATCCAGGCGAATCCCGACGCCGCCTGAGAGCCGCCGTCGTTGGAAGGCCTGTTCTCATCAGCGTACTGGCCCCACTGGCCATAGCCATTCTTAGAGATATAAATAATGCCCGGGTTAATTTCCTTTATCTGCCGATATCCGACATTCCATTTTTCCAAAACTCCCGGCCGCATGTTTTCTTCAATGATGTCGGCTTTGGCGGCAAGATCGCGAAATACCTGCTGCCCTTCCGGTTTGTGCAGATCCAGGCCAATCCAGTATTTGCTCAGGTTAGGGTGTGTAAGCCCGCATCCGTGCTCCCGAAAGAAAAAACCGAAGGGGACCAGATTGCGGACCGTATCCCCCATAGGGGGCATTTCGCACTTAATCACTTCGGCGCCCAGCTTCGCCAGGAAACCCGGCCCCCCGGGACCCAGCAGGAGCGTGGCAATCTCCAGCACCTTAATGCCTTTTAACGGCGCCGGCCTGGAGTTCTTGTTGTCCTTGTAATTCCGCCATGTCACTTCGGCCATAGCAATCGTCCCCCATCATCTTCTAAAGTCGTGTTGAATAACGCTATTCAGGCGCTCGTTCTAAAACTCGATTTTAAATTTGACGCTTTTCAGGAATGAGACCTGGATTCCCGGCAGTTAAGATAACCTGAGGCGGCATTGTACACCATTAGATTTCTAATATGGATCGCACCGGCCATCGCTTCAACAGGTACGCACATTTACTGCGGCCTCAACCCGCATTTCTCACAAACTTTCTACTGCGGCGGCGTATCCGGCTGGATCTACTGCGTAACCAATTTATGCAAAGCATAAATTGGGCGCGCTCACCTCAGGCTCCTCAACGTACGCCTGAAGCGAAGCTTCAGGTTACCCAACGCGAAGCGTTGGGCACGCCTCTCGGGGGCTTCGGTCGCAAGCCTTGTATCTCCAACCGCCTATACCGCCTCGTAACAAAAGCTTGTGAAAAATGCGGGTTCAAAAGAAGAGGGGCGGCCCTGGGCCCCTCTTCCCCCAAGCTAGTGTATGGATTCCAGTATCAGGGCAATGCCCTGTCCACCACCGATGCACATCGTGACCAGACCATACCGCAGCTTTCTGCGGCGCAGGGCATAGGCGCACGTAAGGAACAGAACCGCACCGGTAGCACCGAGCGGATGGCCCAATGCTATGGCGTTTCCCATGGGATTCACCTTCTCCGGATCAATTCCGTATTCTTCCATGTCGCGCAAACATGCCAGGGATTGAGGAGCAAAAGCTTCATTGAGCTCGACAATATCGATCTGATCCCCTTTTAATCCGGCGTTCTCCAGAGCCTTGCGCGACGCCGGCACCGGGCCATACCCCATGATGCGGGGATCGACGCCGGCGACTCCATAGCCGATGATGCGGCAAAGAGGTTTCAAGCCATAGCGTTCGGCATCGCTTTCCAGGCCGAGAACCATAGCCGCGGCGCCGTCGACCACGGCACTCGCATTTCCGGCCGTGATGATCCCCCCGGCTTCGAAAGCCGCGGGCAGCCTGGCCATTTTCTCAAGAGACGGATTTTCCAGTATGTGCTCATCGTATTTGACTGTAACGGGCGGAGCGGCCCCTCCCTGCTGAACCGTAACCGGTACGAGTTCTTCATCGAAGTGCCCCGCATCGCGCGCTTTCTTGGCATTCACGTGGGAACGGTAGCCGAAACGGTCGCATTCTTCGCGCGTGATGCCGTACCGGCGTCCCAGCTCTTCCGCGGTACTGGCCATCCTTAACTTGGCGGCCGGATCATAGAGACACATGAGAAGCGAATCCTGCAAGGTCGTTCCGGCAGGAAGGGCTTTGGTATCAATCGGACCGTACTTTTGCGTCGCATTCCCGACCATTCGGCCCCGATAGTTATAGAGCGTAAACGGATACTGCATGCTTTCGCCGCCGCCCACGACGTAGAAGGGCCGCTTCTCGTCGTGGCGGAGCCCTGCGAGCGCCATTTCCGCAGCAACCGATATGGCTTCGGCGCCGCTGCCGCAGATGCGCGCCACGGTAAGAGCAGGCACATCATAGCCCAGGCCGCCTCGCCAGCGCATCCCCTGCGCCCCGTAAATGGAGTCGCGATGGCTGTGCGCCGCCATGCCCATAATCGCGTGGCCGATCAGACCGGGATCGATGGCTGTATTCTCCAGGGCTGCTTTGATCGCCATGCCTCCAAGCTGAGTGGTGGAAATCCGCGCATAGAGACCCGGCAACCTGTTTTTGTATAAAAGATCCGCTCGCGGCAGCCGCCGACCGCCGTCAAGAACCACAATAGATTTCTCCTTCGCCATAATTTATGTCTCCTCCTACTCGTGTATGAAGGCGGCCTGGAAGCGCGGGCCGTTCTGGGTGAAATTTTCAATGCCGATACATGAATCGATAGTCTCTTTCGTATCGGCAAATGCTTTAGCTTCAACAAGCAAACCCTCATCAAGCTGCAGTTGAAGTCCCCGCTTTACCGCATCGACCAGGATGGCGTCGACAACCAGAGAACGATGGCCTATATCGACATCCGGAATCGGATCCGGTACCGCAACAGGAGCCGGGTCCACCGCAGCCAGCTTTACCTTTCCCGCAACGTGCTCCCGGATCAGATCCTTCGCAGCCTGAACCGGATCGTCGACCGGCTCTCCGTACGCCCAACCGATGGCACAGGCTTCTTCAGCGTTTATCGCGCGGCCGGTTCTCAACAGTTCCAGGGCTTTTTCCAGCCCGACGATTCGGGGCATCCTCTGTGTGGCTCCGTATCCCGGCATAATGCCCAGGTTTACCTCGGGTTGTCCGAGCAGCAAACGTTTGCCGACAATCCGGGCATGGCACGTCATGCTGAACTCGGAACCGCCGCCCAGGACCGGCCCGTTCAGGGCGGCCACGACAGGTTTCGGGGAAGTCGATATCGCTTTCTGCACCGGATGCGCCTTGGTGCAGATCCCTTCGGCATCTTCTCTTGTATTCAATGACATGAATTCGTTGATATCGGCACCTGAGAGCGCTCCCTCGTAACCTGTAAATACAATCCCCTTTATGTCTGCGTCGGCGTTCAGTTCGTCCAGTGCGGATTTGATTTCCTGAACGGTCTGCATGGAAAGGGCGTTTTTGAGCTCAGGCCGGCGGACCATCACTGTCGCGATGTCGCCATCTTTATCAATTTTCACATCCCTCAGATAGGCGGGCAGCTTTTTTTCCGCAATACACTTGGGAACCGGGAAGCCGGGATGCGCTTCAGCATATTTCCGGCACAGTTCCGCCACCTTTTCAGCGCCGAGTTTTTTCCCAAGATCCAGTGTCCCTTCATTGAAGCCAAGCGACATTCGGAGAAGCCAGTTGAGATCGGAAGCATTACACACGCCGTTTTCAGCCACTGCATAGGCTCGACCGAGCAACACGGCCAGAATGCGCTCCATCACCTGACCGGCCTGCGCTTCCGTGTGCGTCGAGTCTTCAGCACCCTTTGGATCGCGCCATCTGGCCATCCCCTGCTTCTTGAGCAATGGGGGCGGAGCAAACCAGTCTCCATGCACTTCCTGCATCAATTCCTGAATGTGATGAACCAGCAGGTTGCCGTTCGTCAGATCCATGACGTTGAGCGGCCCGCCGCCCCCGATCGCGCTATTGACGATCTGGTCCACCTGGGCCGGCGTGGCAATGCCTTCCTCTACGATACGGACCGCTTCGCAAATGTAGTTGCTGAAAACGTCATCCGCGGCAAAGGCGGGCACATCCGCTGTAGTGATCGGCACCTTGCCGAGCTTCTGCAGCACATCCATAATTTTTGTACTGAATCGCGCGTCCGTTCCCTCAGAGACCACCTCGATCGGTATGGCACGCCAGGCCGGATAGAATGGGTGGTTCACAAAGCATCGTTCCGGATGCAACGCTTCCTTGGCAATCCTTGCTCTTGGAATGGCGGAAGTAGCGAAGCCGATGAGGCAGTCGGGCCTGACAACTTCTTCGAGGTTCTTTAATATTGCACGCTTGACCTTAAGATCTTCAGACGCTGCTTCCAGGACATAATCGCAGTCGGCCAGATCCTTGATTTCCATGGTCGGCACCAGCGCCGCCTTAATTGCCTCGGCCGCCTTCGGACTCATCTTCCCACGATCCAGTGCCTTCTTAACATAGCCGTGGATGCGCCCTGTTCCTGCATCCAAAGCTTCCCTGGCTATGTCCAATAGATATACTTTTCCTCCCTCTCCCGCCGATAGAGCGGAGAGAAAACCGTATGCCAGATCAGGACCGATGGATCCTGAGCCGATCACTCCTACATTCATTATTGACTCCTTTCAGCTTCGGAACTTTATTTCCTCGGTCGATGAAAACAATACCTGTTTCAACTCAGGAACAACTTCGGCATAAATTACCGGAAAATGTTCATATAATTATATTTAAACCACAAATAGAATTCTGCGGGAAGCATTACGGCGCACTTCTTTACAGCGTACCGATCCACGGGATCCAATGCGCAATGCAGAAACCATCACGATCTACATTCCACCAGATGGAACAGTCTTGTCAAGCGAAAACCGGAACCCCGGAAACGATCTTCCGGTAGGAATAACCCATCAATCACGCGACTGAAAAATAGTCTGACGCACTTATAAAGTTCATTTTCGAAGCAGGTCGACATGAAGAAGGCAAAAAAAGAATGGCAGTCCGAATTTTTTTCTTATGCATGAAGATATGAAAATCCGCATCTGCTTTGAACGCAAAGGCATAAAATGAATTACCCGTATACGCCCTGAGTCTTTCCCGCCTCTTTGATCCTAATGTATACATTATGATATTTAGTCAAAACTCGTCAAATTCAGTCACGGTGCGCGCGGCTTCTCTTTTAAAAGGGGCGCCCACAGACCGGGATCCGGCCCGGGCCCGTCCAGGGATTCGGGGAAAAGGAATAAAACCGACTATTCATGTCCCATTCCGACCCACCCGGTGACCTTACTAATGCAGGCTAAAAACCGGCGCCTGCATTCAAGGCGGCACACCGGACCGTTTTTTACGCCGACCTCCCCGTCCAAGTTCTTTTGATTCTATTGTATACAATGGGATCATAAGTCGTGATCCCGGCTGAAACAACGGCACGAATGCCTGCACATCGCCTGCTGCAGAAAAACGAGCTGCATATATAAAATGTGGAGAAAAAATTTTCTTCGGATCGGTAATTCGGGACAAATTTATTTATCAACCCATCAATATCGACGATGCAAATTATATCTGAAAAGAGCCGGCAAGAGTTTCCTCTATGAAACTTTTACCATTGACTTAGGCATCTGCATTGTTTTAACGTGATATAGATGTAAAGAAAGAGGTTTTTACGATGGCAAAAAACAATGTAAAAATGGCAAAATGCCCTATTTCAGGCAAAGGGTGTATAAATTGCCCTCTTTATAGAGGCAGACATTATAACCAATGCTTCCAGGATCATTTTAGAGGGGATGACAGAAAAGGTACGGGACCTTTATTTTCTATGGGTTACCTGGCCTCAGGCGTCATTGTCAAATGCGATACATGTGAGTCCGAATATTTTTTGA
Organism: Acidobacteriota bacterium; assembly: GCA_016934295.1. GTDB lineage: Bacteria > Acidobacteriota > UBA6911 > UBA6911 > UBA6911 > UBA6911. The sequence goes on along the minus strand of JAFGTD010000299.1, from coordinate 3,816 downwards.
ACGATTCTTAGCCGGAAGAGCCTTTATCCTTTATGGATCGCAGGCACCTTAGCCTACGCAAACAACCGAATATAGGCGGTTTATCCATATCAGACGGCATTTGGATTGGTACTTAAGCTCTAAGCACCGGGGAATGGAAGAATAAGAGGGTTCGACGGACAAAAGAAGTGCGCTACTCCGGGTATAAAGTATTTGCCTAGTGCAAAATCCATCCTGTAGTAAAATCCCAGCAAATTTCTGGGGAATTTGACTGAACCTCAATTCCGATTTTATGGTCCTTAAGCAGGTTGTTCTCTTTAGATTTCATTATAGATCTGCATGAGAAAATTCAGAATCGTTGAAATTATTATGGGCAACTTGTTGATTGATAAAGAGAATGGCGTTTTTCAATCCTCAAATTCGGAATTAACAAAAACGTAATGATCGCAGCATACCGGAGAATCGAGCGAATATGAGGCTTATCCTTTCTATTCTCTCCAATAAAGTCGGCAGTTGATTCCTTTGCCGCCCTTGCCCCGCATTTCTCAAGGGTTTTATGGTGAGGCGGCAAATCCTCCTGAGAAATGCGGGCGGGAGAGAATACATTGGTTCAAAAAACTGTAAGATAAGGGGGTCCAAGCTGAAATGAAGACTATTACCACTGATTTTGAGTATTTACCTGCCACAACGGTTGAGGAAGCGCTCGATATGCTTTCTCAGCACAAAGACGATGATTATAAAATCATCGCAGGCGGTCAGTCTTTATGCACCGCAATGAAGCATAGATTGATTGCTCCAGAGTACCTTATTGACATTAAAGGCCTTACCGATCTGGACTACATCAAGTTCGATGAAAAAGAAGGCCTGAAGATTGGGGCTCTGGCCACGCATCGGTCTCTCGAGAAGTCGCAGATCGTTCGAGAAAAGTACAGCGTGCTTTGTGAGATGGAAGAGAATGTCGCCTCGGTCGAAACGCGGAATTGGGGCACAGTCGTTGGCGATCTCTGCAATGCCGATCCTGCTGTCGATCCTGCGCCGCCGCTGATTGTATTAGACGCCAAACTGAAGATACAGAGCAAAGGCGAAGAGCGAACTGTGGCTGCCGAAGAATTCGCCCTGGACTTTTTTGAAACGACAGTCCAGGAAGGCGAAATGGTTACGGAGATTCAGATTCCCGTCATCCCGCCGAATACCGGCGTCTATTTCACAAAATACTCCCAGATGCTGGGGGATTATGCCCTTGGATCCGTGGCGGTTCTGATAACTCTCGATAAGAAAAAGGAAGTATGCGCCAACGCCAGAATCGGCCTGGCCGGTGTCGACTCCGCGCCCGTACGAGCGAAGAAAGCCGAGGAAGTTTTAAAGGGCAAAAAGATCACCGAGGCTCTGCTGGCTGAAGCAGCCGAAGTAGTGAAAACGGAGATTAACCCCGTATCCGGCATCGAAGGATCGGAGGATTACAAACGGGAACTGGCGGGAACTTTGCTGAAACGAGTGGGAAAAGTTGCCTTGGAGAGAGCTCAGAAGGCCTAATTCCATGATAAATGGGGGAACGTTATGAAACGGGAGTTAAATATTACAGTAAATGGAGAGTCATACAATTTCTTTGTAGAACCCAAGACCCTCTTGGTTCATGTGTTAAGGGAAATGTTGGGGTTTACCGGAACCCATCAGGCTTGCGACAGCAGTTCCTGCGCGGCATGTACGGTTATAGTCGATGGGAAAGCCGTCAAATCCTGTTCCATTCTAGCGCTGCAGGTGAACGGGAAAGAAGTTACGACCGTTGAAGGTCTGGCCGATGGCGCCAATCTGCATCCGATTCAACAGGCTTTTATTGACAACTGGGCATTCCAATGCGGCTTTTGCACTTCCGGGCAGATCATGGCCGCCAAAGCATTTTTGGATGAGAATCCCAATCCGACAAGGGAAGAAATACAAATGCAGATGGATGGCCATATCTGCCGTTGCACCGGACATAATATGATCAATGAAGCCATCCGGGATGCAGCTAAGAGATTACAGTCACGGGAAGCGGCAAAGAAACTGCCGGCGCAAAAGAATTTGCAGTCACATAAGTGGGCACAGACGGCCAAGTCAGGGAAGGGGGCATAATGAAAGAATATTCAATAATCGGCAAACCGACACCCAACGTGGATGGACCGGCGAAGGTCACAGGCGAGGCCCAGTACACCATCGATATGACCTTACCCAATATGCTCTATGGCAAGCTCTTACGGAGTCCGTATCCGCACGCAAAGATACTTTCCATTGATACCAGCGAGGCTGAAAAATTACCGGGAGTCAAGGCGGTTATAACCGGGAAAGACACGCCCGGAGGCAAATGGGGCCTTTGGAGGCGCTTCCGGGAGCTTTCCGATCAGCAGGCTCTTGCCACGGACAAAGTCCGCTTTATCGGGGACCCGGTGGCTGCCGTAGCGGCGATTACGGAAGAAATCGCCGAGATGGCTTTGGATCTGATCGAAGTAGACTACGAGCCGTTGCCGGCGGTATTCGATCCGATAGAAGCCATCAAAGACGATGCGCCCATGGTGCACGAGGATTTCCCGAGCAATATTAATGCTACCCGTCATATTGAATGGGGCAACGTGGACAAGGGATTTGAAGAAGCCGATTATGTCCGGGAAGACAGATTTGTACTTGAAGCGGCTCATCCCTGCGCGATGGAAGTGCACAATACCCTGGCCAGCTATGATAAAGGAACCGGCAGATTGACCGTATGGACTTCCACCGGATCTCCTTACTTCGTACAGCTAAACCTGGCGGAGGCACTGAAATTACGGGAAGGCGACGTCCGGGTAATAAAGCCCCATGTCGGCGGCCATTACGGCGGCAAGAATTCAACCATGCCGGATGCAGTCAATGCGGCCATTCTTTCCATGAAGACAGGAAAGCCTGTAAAGATTGTTTTTAACCGGGATGAGGAATTTACAACCACGGAACACCGTACCTCCCAAAATATGGCCCTGAAGATCGGCCTGAAGAAGGACGGAACGATCGTCGCTTTTGAAGTAAAGGCCATGACCAATGGAGGTGCTTATACAGGATTGGGGGCCACGACGCTTTATCTCACCGGCACCTTCATCACCATGCCTTATAAGATACCCAACTACCGGTACGACGGCGTTCGAACTTACACGAATATAGTCTGGGGCACGTCGATACGGGGATTCGGCGCCGTTCCTGCGAAGTACTGCTCTGAAACTCAATTGGAAAGAGCCGCCAAGGACCTTGGGATCGACCCGTTGGAAATCCGGCGCATCAACGCTGTAGCGCCCGGTTACGAAGCGCCCGGCCAGTATACGTTTGAAAGCTGCGGCATCCAGCCGTGCATCGAGCAGATGGCCACGAGGGTCAAAGAAAAATGGCCAAAGGTTGAGAAGGATGAAGGCATCGGATACTGCGCATTTGCCTACATGTCCGGCGGTATCTTCAACTGGATCAATACTCCGTGTGCCTATTCATCGGCTCACGTAAAGGTCAACTGGGACGGAACGGTCGATCTTTACAGCCAGGCAGCCGATGTCGGCCAGGGCCACAACACGGTGGCTGCCATGATCTGCGCCGAAGAACTGGGTATCGGCATCGAGGACATCCGCCTGCATATGGGTGACACGGCCCATGCCTATGTCGATCTCGGCGCCTGGGGCAGCCGGGAAACGCTGATGAACGGCAATGCGATCAAGGATGCCGCCGGTCAGATAAAACAGAAACTCATCGATATCGCAAGGTTGAAGCTGGGCGAGAATATCGCCTATGACCTCGTAGCCAAGAATAAGAGAGTCTACCTTGAATTGCGTCCGGAAAGAGGACTCTCCT
>JAFGTD010000298.1 GCA_016934295.1 Acidobacteriota bacterium | reverse complement strand
TAATAAGTGATTTTTCAGAGGCCACGGGTGGGGGCATACATGGGGCGAAAAAGATGATGGGTGTCCACATTGCCCGTCTCCACCCTTAATCCTAAAAGATAATGGGTGTTCACGTTTTTCCCACCTTTATTTCCCCATTGTCTATTCCCAGGAATAATGCCGGGAAAGGATAATGGGTTTCGGCCTTTATTTCAGGGCTGTCTGGAGACGTGAAAAGGGCGAACACAAGGTTCGCCCCTACGCGCTTTATTTCCGGAACAGAATCGAATCAGGGATTTATGGTGAGGCTGATATCGTCGTCGGTATTGAAGCGAAGGTCCGGTCCGGCCGAGATAACCTGGATGGAATCGGTGTTTAAAGCTTTCGCGCGCAGGGGATTTCGCCAGGAATCCAGCCGTATCAGGGACTTCATATACTTCGGGGCCAGGACATCCGACAAATCGACGTAATCCTCGAACTCCGGCATTTTCCCCGTGTCCCTGCGATATTCCTCAACGGAGGCCGCGACCTGCTCCAGCAGCAGGCGTGTCTGTTCATTTTTAACCCGCGTCAGAGCCGTGGTCAGATCTTCCACCTTTTCCCACTGTCCGTTCCCGATGCGGATATCCCGGACTTCCCATACATCATTGACTTTCTGCAGGCGGAAAGCGGTCTTCACCCGGGATTCGACGACAACGGACGAACCGCTCGTCTGGGTGATGTGCACGATATCGATATCGTCCTTTTCCAGGAGCTGTTGAGGCGGAGCGATAATAGCTTCCCGCGCTGTGCCCGGGCTCATTTTGCGGCTGCTGCAGCCGGTCAAAAGAATTAATATCGAGATAATAAGAATATTGAGACGCATCGAGGCATTTATATCAGATGATTTCTTCAGATTAAAGATTGAAAATTATGATTCATGTTTCTGCGTTTCAATACTTGAGGCCAAACGTTTGAACGTTCAACATTGGACGTAAAACGTCAAACTTTAAACGTGCAAACGTTTTCGATTGTAATAATCGTCTCCCAACCAGCAATATGTGCGTTTTTTCATGGGTGCCTTTGACCTTTGCCCTCGCATCGGACCAATGTATCCGTCAACCTGATACGTCCAGAGGTGGAGTGTTCAATCGTTTACACGTTCGACGTTCGAGGTTAAACGTTCAAAGTTCAACGTTTGAACGTTCGGTGTCCGAACAGCAAAAATCATTAATCTTCAATCTTCAATTTTCAATCTATAATACGCTTATGAGTGGTATGGATGAATCCGTGCAAAGCCTGGATGGAATCGGCCCGCAGCGAAGCGAGGCGCTCGCCGCCTGCGGCATTCATAACGTCGGCGACCTGCTCGGACATATTCCTTTTCGATATGAAGACCGGAGCCGGTTTCGCCCTATTTCTTCCTTGAAGGAAAATGAATGGGTGCTGATAAGCGGCGAAGTGTGCCGCGCGGGCGGTTTCAGAACGAGACGTCGAGGTTTTTCCATTTTTGAAATACTGGTGCGGGACGGCAGGGGCGGCATACGGGCGAAATTTTTTAATCAGCCCTATGTCGGGCGACTGTATCCCGTGGGCACCCGGATGATTCTTTACGGACAGGTTAAAAAAGACACCTACTCGAAAGGAGCGCTGGTTCTCGTCAATCCTGAATGCGAAATCCTGGACGGGAAAAAAGATCCTTTATCGATCCATTCCGGACGTATTGTTCCCATCTATCGTAAGCTGGGTGGGCTGCAGGGTAGGGTGCTTCGCAAAATTATGTACGCGGCGGTTTCCCGCGCACCCCAGGAAATTCCCGATGTCATTCCCGCCTATCTCTGCAAGCAGCTGCGCCTGCCTTCCAAATCGAAGGCATTAAAGCAGCTGCATTTTCCAAAGCTCAGGGGAGGCAACAGGGAAGCGCAGGAAAAAGAACTTAAATTGCTCAATACCGGCATTTCACCGGAGCATAAGAGATTTATTTTTGAGGAACTGTTCGAATTCCAGGTGGGCATCCGTATGGTACGGCAGCATCGTTCAAGATACGGTAAAAAACGGGAAATCGTGCTCGATGAGAATGTGCGCACGGCGATAAAAAAAATTCTTCCCTTCCATCCGACCGCAGCACAAAAAAAGGTTCTCAAAGAAATTGCCGGGGACCTGCGGTCTCCGCATCCCATGAGCCGGCTTCTGCAGGGGGATGTCGGTTCGGGCAAGACGATCGTTGCGGCCCAGGCTGCAGTCATCGCTGTTGAAAACGGATTCCAGGCGGCCATAATGGCTCCCACCGAGATACTGGCCGAACAGCACTATTATTATATGCAACGCCTTTTTAAGCCTCTTGGATATACTATCGACCTGCTGAAGGGCAGCCTGCCGGCAAATGAAAGAAAGCAGGTTATACAGCGGATTAAAAGCGGACAAACACGCATCGCGATCGGAACCCATGCGCTGATCCAGGAAAATGTGGTGTTCGATAACCTGTCCCTCGTTATTATCGATGAGCAGCATCGCTTCGGAGTTATGCAGCGGGATATCCTCAGAAGCAAGGGAAACCGTCCGGATGTGCTGGTGATGACGGCTACGCCCATCCCGCGCTCCCTGGCCCTGACTCTATACGGCGACCTGGATGTTTCGGTAATCGATGAGTTGCCGCCGGGAAGACAGCCTGTTAAAACCGTCTGGTACGAAGAGGGCGAACGGTCCGGGATTTTTAACGAAATCCGGCGGACCGTCGATGCCGGACTCCAGACGTATATCGTATATCCTCTGGTGGAGGAGTCGGAGAAATCCGACATGAGGGCCGCCATCGAGATGGCGCGACGGCTGGAGACAAAGATTTTTCCCGATCTTCGAATCGGGCTCCTTCACGGCAGAATGAAAGGTCCGGAGAAAGAAGCCGTAATGCGGGACTTCTCCGCGGGGAAGATCCAGGTACTGGTTTCGACAACGGTTATTGAGGTGGGTGTGGATGTGGCGAATGCGACGCTCATGATCGTCGAGCATGCGGAAAGATTCGGCTTGGCCCAACTGCACCAGTTAAGGGGGAGGGTGGGACGCGGTGCCGCGCAATCCACCTGTATCCTGGTTGGGAAAGCGGGCGACAGTCCCGAAATACGGCGCCGCATGGAGATTATGTGTGAAACCAACGACGGCTTCCGAATCGCCGAGGTGGATCTGGAACTGCGGGGACCGGGGGAGATGATGGGAACGCGGCAGTCAGGCGTCCCGGTACTCCAGTATGCGGATATTGTTCGCGATCGGCGCGCTTTGGAAATTGCATCCATTGAGGCGGACCGGTTTTTCCAGCTCCTTCATATCCGTCCCGACCGGGAATGCCGCAGGGCGGCGGCATTGATCCGGCAACGATGGAAGGACCGCTTCAGTGTGTCTTTAGCCGGGTAACCGGGATGGTTCCGGATTTCCTGAAACTCGGAATTCGGAACTGGGAATGTGAAACGGGAAACGATAAATCCAAGGCGCCCCGCTGTGTGCGGAGTTGCTGAAAACACATGCCTTATGGAAGCGGGCGCTTCAGGAGTGGTTCATGAGAGTTATATCCGGGGAATATCGCGGAAGGCGGCTGAAAGGGCCTAAGGGGATGGATCTGCGTCCCACCGGGGACCGCTTGAAGGAAACCCTTTTCAATATCCTGAAGCCCGGAATATCCGGTGCCGTCGTGTTCGATATTTTCTCCGGTACCGGCGCCATCGGTATCGAGGCGCTCAGCCGGGGGGCGGGCAGGGTCGTTTTCGTCGAACGGGATCCTGCCGCCAATAGCCTGATTCGGCAAAATCTTCAGACCTGCAACGTAGAAGGCGACTATCTCATTATTCAGGAGGACGTTTTTACGACCCTGCGCTCCCTGGCCCGCCGGGGATTCAGGGCGGATATCATTTTTTTCGATCCGCCCTACGACTGGAAGCATTACACCGACCTGCTGAAGCTGACGTTCAAGCCCGGGCTTGTGTCCGCCCATACCTGCGTGGTGATCGAACATGGCCGTAAGACCGATCTTCCTGAATCAGGAGAAGGATACGAAAGGTACCGGTTGGTGCGGCATGGAGATAACTGTCTCAGCTTTTACAAAGTAAAAACCGTTGCAGGTTAAACGTTGCACGTTGCACGTTAAAAGCAAAAAGCTCGTTGGAAGGTTAAAAACAGGCTGACTGTTCAAGAGCCTGAGGAAAACAAATCGGGAACGTTCAACGAAGCAGTATGTTTTTAACCTGCAACCTGCAACGGTTTTATCTTTCCAGGCCAAAACGCATCCCGACAGGGTATCGACCCACGACCCGTCAGAGAACGAATTCCATCAATTCCCGTTCGTGCGCCCACACGAAGTTTTCTTTCGTCCAAACGCACCACGATAATGTATCAATACCGGTCCACCATAAGGCGAATCCCGTCATTCCTCGTTAGTACGTTAGCACGTTAGCACGTTAGTACGTTCGCACGAGCATACTTGTAGCAGTACATAAAGTCTTTAACTGCCAGGTACACAATTTCGTGTTTCGACCGCTATTCGTTTGCCAGGGACCGTTCCAGGAACCTGCGCATCCTCTCGAGCCCCTTCTTGTTTCGATGCCGGAGAGTCGAATAGGGAATTTTATGGATCGCCCCCACATCTCTGAGGGATAATCCCTGCGATTCCAGAATCGTAATCCTTATGGCCTGTTCCTGTTTCTCCGGGAGCTGTTTCAGCCCTTCGTCAAGAAGCCCGAGCATTTTATTCTTTCGATGATTATTCTCTTTTTCCTCCATGCAGGTGTCCGGGCCCGCGATGTTGTCATATAGGAGAATTGATTCCTGGATCGGCGTATTCCTTCTGCGGTCCCTTTTCCTGGTGTTGTACATTTCAAAGGCCGTATTGCCGATCGCGCGCCCCATGTACATTCTTACATCCTCCTCGGACGGAAAAGACCGGTTTCGGGTCAATACGCGGCGAACGGCCTCGTGGAGCGCGTCTTCTGCATCCGCTTCGTTTCTTAAAATTCCTAAAATGAATCGGAACCACTTGCCGCCGTTATTCTCGATAACGGATTCCAGCGCTCTCTGCAGGGGAATGCTTTCAGGTTTTTCGGTATGCATATTTTTTCGCTCAAAGGTGATTGGAATGATTAATGAAAGAAAGCACTCAAAGAGGGTTCCTGTTTGAGGATTGCCTTCTTTGAGAAAACGCCTGCAGGACACTCCTAATGTTTCGTGGCGCGCTTTTCTATTTCAGGGAAACTTTCCGTGGGTACATTCCAGGATTCGAGATCGACCGGTTATGACGTCATTGTTCTCAGAAAGGAACTGCTGGGCGCTCTTGAAACCGCCAGGAGCCGGCTGGCGATAGCTATAGCGGAGGAATCGAAATCAACTCCGTGGGATCTAAGGCGACATTACCTGGAAACGACCGATCATATGAGGCGGTTTATCGAAAGGCTGCGCAAAGGAGAAAACCATGAAGAATTTCGTATGCAGGACTGGATGTCGGCGCTGGAAGCGCTCAGGGAGATTTCCCTAAAAGACAGTGCCCGCCCCCTTTGCAGCCGCCTCCGCCGCATCGTGGCGGCGCTTGAGTAGCAACCTGTTCGCGCGGCCTTGTGTTTTTTCAACAAATCTGATTGCGTTGAAATTCCCCGCAAATCATGTCTTTATAATATATTGAATGCCGAGGGCCGACTGGTGCTTGCATTTTCCGTTGACTTACTCCTATAATCCGACTTTATTCATTGGGTTTAATTATGTTTACGCGAGCAGTGTATCCCGGGTCCTTCGACCCTGTTACCAACGGCCATATCGATCTCATTCAGAGGAGTTCGGCCCTCTTTGACGAGGTCGTGGTGGCTGTTCTCCGGAACACGGAAAAAACTCCTCTGTTTACCGGTGAAGAGCGGGCGGAAATGTTGGAGCAGGTTGCGAAGGATCTCAAGAATGTTTCAGTAACTTCTTTCGCCGGATTGCTGGTTGATTTCGTTGCTGAAATCGAAGCTTCCGTAATTATCCGGGGAATACGGGCTATATCCGACTACGAGTATGAATTGCAGATGGCTTTGATGAACCGCCGTCTTTCCAGTTCCATCGAGACGGTATTCATGCTGCCTGCGGAAGCATATTCCTATCTGAGCTCCAAGCTCGTCAAGGAAATCGCGCAGCTCGGTGGCTCGATACACGGATTGGTTCCTGAAGACGTGGAAAAGCGCCTTAGCGATAAGTTTCGGGTTAAATAAGAGGGATCCCCTTCAGCGCGTATTTCTCATCAGCTCAAGGTATCAACCGCAATCCCGTTGATGCCTTGAGCTGATGAGAAATACGGGCCAGATTATAGCAGAGGCGGTTTGCTTGACTCATAGCCTTTCCGGTTCGCTGAATTCATCCCGCAGACTCATCGGTCCGGGTATTGTCTTGCTGGTGCTGGTTGCAATACTCGTCACTGCGATCTACCAGTTCCGCGATCTGAATCGCACCATAAACGAAGCGGTAACCGGACCTTCGCCGGCTTTGCCCCCTGTTGTCCGGCCCGAGATTTTCCGGCAGGTTGACGGAGTTTTTAAGCGGGATCAAACGGTTTCGGAAGTATTGACGGAACACGGGCTTTCGGGCGGTCTGGTGCAGCAGATCATTGACTGCGCACGCCCGGATTACAATCTTGCCAGGGTTAAAGCCGACTATCCCTACTATATCCGGTTCGACGAGCAGGATCGATTCCACGATTTCCGTTACACGATCGACGCCGATCGCTATATAACCGTTTACTACGATTCGGATCAGGATCGCCTTGTTTCCGTTATTAAGAATTTCCCGTTTGAAATCCGGGTGGAAGAGGTTTCGGGAGTCATAGAATCCTCTTTGTTCGAAACGATCGCGAATATAGGAGAAAAGGATAATCTTGCATGGAATCTTGAAGATATTTTCAGTTCAGATATAGATTTCTACATAGATATTCGCAAAGGGGACTGTTTCAAAGCTATTGCCGAAAAGAAGTACCTGGATGGGGAATTCAGCCAGTATGGAGAGATTCTGGCAGCTTCCTTCATTAACGACGGAACAAAGATTACAGGATTCCTTTTTGAAGACAAGAACGGGAAACCCGCTTACTATGATCCTGAAGGGAAAGCCCTGAAGAAATCTTTTCTTAAATCGCCTTTGAAGTACACCCGGGTCAGTTCCGGGTTTTCCCTGGCGAGGAGGCACCCCATTACGAAAAAGGTACAGCCGCATCTCGGAGTGGACTATGCCGCCCCTACGGGAACTCCGGTACGGGCGGTCGGAAACGGCAGGGTGACTTTTGCCGGAAGAAAAGGGGCGAATGGGAATATGGTTCATTTGAGCCATCCCAAAGGATACGAAACCCTGTACCTGCATTTGTCCCGCTTCACGGTTAAAAGCGGCGCGCACGTCAGCCAGGGGGACGTGATCGGATATGTCGGATCCACCGGGCTTTCGACGGGGCCCCACCTGGATTTCAGGATCCGGCGTTACGGGAAAGCCCTGAATCCGTTAAGAATGATATTCCCTCCGGGAGATCCGGTGCCGCCCGAAAAGTTCGAGCAGTTCGCACGGGTTCGGGATTCATGGATGGACCGGCTTATTTCCGAGTAGCGGCAAACGGACAGGCCGCGGGAGAGGCAAATCCCTGTTCCTTCCATTAAAATGCCCGTTTTCTCCAAAGTAATGTATTTACATATTGATGCAGAGGAAAACCATGATCACACGCTATAGCGTCAGGCTTGTTCCGATCGTCTTATTGGTGATTGCTTTCGCCCTGCAGGCGCGGGCGGCTGATTTCACCTTTTATGTGGGGGGCGTCAAGCCCGGGTCGATCGAATATCGCGGCGAGGAAGTTTCCCTGGAAGGCGGACCCATGTTCGGGTTTCGGGTGAGTACCGATATCGTTCCTTATTTTGGAATGGAACATACCTTTGCCTTCAGTTCGGATTTCCTGTTCCCGAAGGATGTTGAAGGCCCCACGGATGCAAAAGGAATTGTCTATAACAGCAACCTGATCGTCGGCATACCGATGGAGCGGGTCGAACCTTATCTGACGGCGGGTTTAGGGCTGGTCCATCAGTACGGCAGTTCCGGCCTGCCGGTGGGCACAGAGCCCGCCCTCAATTACGGCGGCGGCTTGAAGTTCCCCAATTTAAAGGGTCCGTTCGGCCTGCGGTTCGACGTGCGCGGCTACAGGGTCGGATTTGTTACCAACAGTACGAATATGTTCGAAATGTCGGGCGGCATTATGATCTCAACGGATTAAAGATTGAAAATGAAAGCTGTCATTATTGCCAACCCCAAAGCGGGGAGAGGGAAGGCATACAGTGCCGTCCGCCGCTATGTTCGCGATTGGAAAAACAGGGATTGGGATGTCGAAATCCTGGCGACCGAAGGCCCGGGCCATGCGGGAGTAATGGCGCTGGAGCTTGCGGAAAATCCCCCGGACCTGCTGGCGGTGTGCGGCGGGGACGGGACCGTCAATGAAGTCGCTTCCTCCATCTCTTCGCCTCCCTTTCCGGTTGCCGTGCTTCCCGCAGGTACGGCCAATGTTATCGCCAGAGAATTGAAGCTGCCTTTGAATCCCGTTCGAGCTCTCGATATCGGCCTCAAACGATCCATACGCAAGGTCGATCTTGGAGAGTTGGGACCGGGCGCGAGGCGCCGGTTCGTCTTTGTGGCGGGAATCGGATTCGATGCCTATGTTGCGGCCAACGTGAAATCCGCATGGAAAACGAAATTTGGAATGGGAGCCTACGCAGCGGAGATTCTCCGTGGCCTTCAGACCTACCCCTTCAGGGAATTTCAGGTGGTTGTCAATGACCAGGCCTATACGGCAACCGGTTGCCTGGCAGCCAATGCAAAGAGTTACGGCGGGGGATTGCGTTTTTGCCCGCAGGCGGACATGCAGGACGGTCTTCTGGATATTTTGATTATTCAGGGGAGAAGCCGGATTAAACTCGCCCGTTTTCTCCTTCGAGCCTGGATGGGTCGCCCGAAACGGAATAATTGGACGCACCGGATTCGAACCGACAAGTTGACCGTTGACGGGCCGGCGGGCATACCGGTTCAGGCTGATGGAGAATCGGCAGGCGAACTGCCGCTTCAGGTCAGCATTCTTCCTTCAACCTTTCCCCTTGTCGTTCCTTAAATCTATTGTCTCCGTGTGAGTGACTCTGAAAAGTTTAGCTGGTCTTGTGAAAGGATAAAAGTCTCAGCGTTTCCGGTTCCCCGTTTACCGTTTTTAACCTCCTCAAGAAAAAAGTCAGAAAGTCTTGAACGGGAAACGATGAACGGGAAACGATAAGTCCAATACTCCTTACTAAACGTGGGTAACAGGGACCTTGGGAAATTCCCTCTCCTAACGTAAAATATAGCCTTCAATAAATATCGTTTAGACTGTGAAACTATAAGTATCGGTCGAAATTGGGGCGTGTGGTGGGACATGTTGAAAATCGCAATTGTCGGGCGGCCGAATGTCGGGAAATCCACCCTGTTCAACCGCCTGTGCCGGGTTCGCAAATCAATTGTCGGTGATGAGCCGGGAATAACACGGGATCGTATTTATGGTTCCGTTCGCTGGGATAACTGTACCGCCGAAGTCCTGGATACCGGGGGAATGATACCGGACACCCACGATATCATTCCGAAGGGAATCCTGAACCAGGTGGAAAAGGCTGTTGCCGAATCCCATTTGATCCTCATGGTTGTGGACGGGCGCGCCGGGATTACGCCGCTGGACGAGCAGCTGCTTCCGATGTTGCGCCGGACCGGCAAGCCGGTCTGGACGGTTGTCAACAAAATCGACACTGCAGGATTGGAAATGCATGCAGCTTCATTCTATGCATTCGGAATGGATGCGGTTTATCCGGTGTCCGCCGAACACGGCCTCGGTATTTCGGAGCTTGTCGATGCGATTGCCGAAAAAGCCGGAGTGCATTCCTCCGAAGCGGAAGAAAAGGGGCCGGAGGAGGAAAGGGACGAAATACGCATTGCCGTTGTCGGCCGGCCGAATGTCGGCAAGTCTTCCCTGGTTAACCGCCTGCTGGGATTCGAACGCTCCATCGTAACCGATATACCCGGGACGACGCGCGATTCGGTGGATACGCTTCTGGTTCGGGAAGGATTCCGGTACCGCATTATCGATACAGCCGGGATTCGGAGAAAGGGCAAAGTCGCGCTGGACCGCACGGAAACGGTCAGCGTTATTATGGCCCGGAAAAGCCTGGAACGCGCCGATGTGGCTCTTCTGGTAATGGATGCCGAAGAGGGCGTTACCAAGCTGGATGCCGGCATTGGAGGGCAGGCCAACGAGTCCGGCTGTTCCGTAATTGTTGTCTTCAACAAGTGGGACAAGGTGGAGAAGAGCCCGGCAACCTTTCAGGAATACACGGAAAGCGTGCACCGGAGGATGAAATACCTTGCCTATGCGCCTGTCATAACCGTTTCGGCGTTGACCGGGCAGCGCGTATCCAAGCTCTTTGCAATGATTCGCAATGCAAAGGAAGCCCGGCATGTGCGCATCCCGACCGGCGATCTCAACAATGTTTTTGTGCCGGACCTGGCGGAAACATTCAAAGCGCATGATCCCAATCATAAGCTGGGAATACGCTATATTACCCAGGCAGGGACCGATCCCCCGACCTTTGTTGTTTTTACAAAGGGACATGACCGGTTGCATTTTTCCACTGAAAGATACCTGGTTAACCGCCTCCGGGAGAGATTCGGTTTTTACGCCACGCCGATCCGTATCCGGCAGCGCCGCAAGCCGCGGAAAAAATAGTGGCCGAAAAGCGCTCCATTAATCTTAAGAATCCATTATGCAGAATCGGAAACTCAGGGTATAAAAGGATTAAAGATTAAAGAGTAAAGATTGAAGATTAAGATGAAGAACAGCCGGGAACTCCTTTATTGTTATGAATAAAGACGAGATCAGCAGAAGGGTATACGAGGCGCACGGTGGATTGGCCTACGGGGATGCCCGGAGGATTGTGGATTTGATCCTGGATACGATCAAGCGGAGGTTGGCGAGCGGAGAAAAAGTTCTGCTCAGTGGATTCGGCAGCTTTACGGTACGGCGGCGGAAGGATAAAAAGGGAGTGAATCCCCAGACGGGGCAATCCATTATCATCCCCGGCAGAAATACCGTTAAATTCAAACCGTCCAAATATTTGAAATCGGTTTAACGTCCATGCAGTTTGTCCCAAAGAAGCTTTACTACAAAATCAGGGAAGTCTGCGAGATTGTCGGCGTTGAAGCGCATGTATTGCGTTTCTGGGAGACGGAATTTCCTTCTCTTTCCCCGCCCAAAAGCAAATCCGGTCAGCGAACCTATCGCCCGAAGGATATTGAACTGCTGCTACGGATCCGGCATCTTCTTTATGAAGAAGGCTTTACTATCGCCGGCGCACGGAAGCGTTTGGGTTCCGGCGCCCCTGTAGCCGATTCGAAGGCAGCGGCTCCCAAGGTCCGTTCCCGCAGCGTTCGGGAGCAGTCAAAGCCGGCAAAAACGACAACTCCAAAGTCGGATCGTTTGGATAAAGTAAAGTCGGAACTGGAGAACATATTGACTTTGCTGGATCGTGAATGATACCGTTGAGACTACGGTCGGGACGTAGCGCAGCCTGGTAGCGCACACGCTTGGGGTGCGTGTGGTCGGTGGTTCAAATCCACTCGTCCCGACCATTTA
>JAFGTD010000297.1 GCA_016934295.1 Acidobacteriota bacterium | reverse complement strand
TCATAAGTGATATGCCACTCGCCGTCCCATTTCATGGCCAGGCGTGAACTGTCCGGCGGTTGAGTCGCCGTATAGGTTTCAAGGCTGTATCCCTCGGGCAGATCCATTTTCGCAATCTTTTCATTCATGTTGAGAATCGGGTAGACGGGGCTTTCTTCACGGCCGGCAACATCCGCAGTAACGTAGACGACAGGCATCAGGTTCTTGTGGTAGATGTTTCTTTCGCGTACCGATTGTTCCCAATACCCCAATTCACCAAGCGGCACAAGCTCGCCTGTTGCCGATGCAATGCGAAGCCTGTTGAGGGTTTCAATACTGGAGCGGTCCTTCAGGGGGAGCCGCAGCTGAATCGGGACGTCTTCCGCTTCCTTCGGCAAGTGCATAAGGCTTGCCTGGGAGCCCTGAATTGCCAGGGCTACGGACTGCTGGGCGTCGGCGATGGAAACCCCCGCCATGGAAGCTTTGAGACGGTCGAAGTGAAACAGCATTTCCGGTTGCGGATCCTCTACGTACCAGTCGATATCAACGACACCGGATGTTTGCTCCATCATTGAGCGGATCTCGCGGGCCAACTCGATCTGGCGTTCGTAATCGGGGCCGTATACTTCGGCAACCAGTGTCTGAAGAACCGGCGGACCGGGCGGTACTTCGGCGACTTTCATACGCATGCCGTAATGTTCTGCAACCGGTTTCAACATTTCGCGGATGCGTTTGGCTATTTCATGGCTCTGGTCCGAACGATCCCCTTTAGGCGTCAGGTTGACCTGGATGTCCGCCACGTTTTCACCCTGACGCGTATAGTAGTGCCGAACGAGTCCGTTGAAGTTGAAAGGGGAAGCCGTTCCGATGTACGTTTCATAATCGGTGATTTCCGGGACCCGGTTCAATTCGGCTGCCAGTGCACGCGTGGCGGCTGCGGTCTGCTCAAGGCTGGTTCCCTCGGGCATATCCACGATTATCTGGAATTCGCTCTTGTTGTCGAACGGCAGCATTTTTACAACGACGAATTTGAAATACACCATACTCATGGCGGTGAGCAACAATACCGAGACAAATCCCAGGAACAGCCACTGGTTTTTTTTGCGGGACAGCAGCATGCCCATGAACCGGCGATAAAGCTTGGTGGTCCGATCCTCAGCTTCTCCGCCGTGCCCCTTGTGGGATTTTCCCAGCAGCCTCACTGCGGCCCAGGGAGTTATGACAAACGCCACCAGAAGGGAAAAGATCATAGCGGCCGAAGCGCCGACCGGAATGGGGCGCATATAGGGGCCCATCAAACCTCTAACGAACGCCATCGGCAGAATGGCGGCGATAACGGTGAAGGTGGCTAAAATTGTCGGATTGCCGACCTCGTCGACCGCTTCAATCGCGACTTCGGTGAAGGAACGGTCCCGGTTTTCAGGCAGGCGTTTGTGCCGGACGATATTTTCAATGATAACAATGGCGTCGTCGACCAGTATCCCGATGGAAAAAATCAGGGCGAATAGTGTAATCCGGTTTAGCGTGTAGCCGTAGAGGAGAAAAACCACAAGGGTCAACGCCAGCGTGACAGGGATAGCAATGGCCACGACTCCCGCTTCCCGAAAACCCAGTACCAGCCAGATCAGGATTGTGACCGACACGATAGCTATCATCATGTGAAACAGCAGCTCGTTGGATTTTTCCGTTGCGGTTTCCCCGTAATCCCGCGTGATGGTCATCTGTAAGGATTCAGGGAAGTAAAGGGACTTGTAATGTTCGGCTTTTTCCAGAACGGCTTCGGCCAGTACCGCGGCATTGGTGCCTTTTCTCTTTGCGAAAGTAATGGTGACTGCCGGAGTTGGGGCGCCGTTGGATCCCTGAGGATTCAATCCCAAATCCGGGATGCCTTTAGCATAGCCGGCCGGTCCCGGAGCGAAAAAAACATAATCGACGGGTTCTTCCGGGCCGTCGGTGATTTCAGCAACATCCCTCAGGTACACCGGCGCATTGTTCCGCATTCCCACAACCAGGTTCCCCAGATCCTCCGCGCTTTGGAAAAATCCGTCCAGATGGACGGAAAACGCCCGGTTGTTCTCGGTAACAATACCCGCATGCCGTTCGCTGTTTTCCGAATGAACGATGCCCTGAATGCGGGTTGCACTGACTCCGAACGCCGCCATCAGGACCGGATCGAGCTCCACCAGCATCGTGCGACGCTGCCCTCCAATGAGCTCGGTGTGTGAAATGTCCGGTATCTGCTGCAGCTCGTTTCTGAGTTCCGCGGCTGCGCGCCGGAGCTGGAAACCGTCCAGCTCATGACTCCATAACGTCAGGGCAAGGAAAGGGACATCATCGATGGATCGCGGTTTGATGAGCGGCTGCGAAGCGCCGGGGGGAATCAGGTCAAAATTCGCAAACATTTTCTGGTTCAGGCGGACAATGCTTTCCTCCTCGTCTTCGCCCACATAGAATCGCACGATTGCCATACTCGATCCCGGCATGGATGTGCTGTAGACGTATTCAACTCCGGGGATTTCCCAGAGCAGGCGCTCCATCGGTTTTGTGATGCGTGTTTCGACCTCACGGGCGGAGGCCCCCGGGAACGAAACCATCACATCGATCATCGGAACGATGATCTGGGGCTCCTCTTCTCTGGGAAGCATGATTACTGCCGCGAATCCCATTGCGACGGAAGCGATCAGAATAAGAGGCGTCAGCTTCGAGTGAATGAAGGCGTGTGCCAGTTTTCCTGCGGTCTGTGGTTTTTTCATAGTTGAATCTCCACCGGCATTCCGTCCGTAATCCGGTCGTCGGGCTGAAGAATGATCTTCTCGCCCTGACCGACTCCCGATAAGATTTCCAGCTTTTCCGCATCGTAAGGGGAGGTTTTAACAAGGCGGAAGCTGGCCCTGGATTCGTTTTCGACGACATACAGCCCGATAAGCTGACCCGACTCGCGAACGGCGCTCCGCGCGATCAGCAGCGCATCGCGGGTTCCTGTCGGCACTTCCAGTTTCATATATTGCCCGTGGACCACCGCAGCGTCTGAAGGAAGGTCGACTTTGAATTGAATGCTGTGAGTGGCAGGATTGGATTGGGGAACGATTTCGGACAGCTTGCCTTCCATGAACGGGGTGGAATCGGATTGCCTGAGCCTGATTGCCATGCCGATCTTCAGGTGACCGGAATACTCGGTCGGGATACTCGCCAGGACCTGCGGCTTTCCGGTCGTCTCCATTACGAGCAGCGGAGAACCGGGGAAGATTGCTGTTCCTGAATCTGCGGACCGTTCAACGACAACGCCGGATTCGGGCGCATCGATCCGGGTATAACTCATCAGCACATCGGCGCGGCCTGCCTGTGCTTTCGCCTGTGAGATCCTTGCTTCCACCTGTTGGATCCTGTCTTCAGCCGCAGCGACCATTGCTTCCCGAGATGAAAATTCCGCTTGAGCCCCGTCGCGCCGGGTGCGGATTTCATCCATTTCCTGGGGCGATACGGAGCGCGATTCGAAAAGCTTCTGATAGCGTGTGTATGTCTGGTTCGCGAGATTCAGCGCCGATTTTGCGGCCCGTTGCATTTCAACCGCAGCCTGGTAAGCCCGGCCGGCTTCCGATAGGGCGGCCTGCGCTTCTCTGACGGCCGATTCGGCGGCCGCTTGCTGGTTGGCGGCATCCCGAGAGTCGAGCGTGGCAAGGACCTGGCCTGATTTCACGCGGTCGCCGGCTCGTACCCGCATCTCTTTGACAAAGCCGTTGATCTGGGAAGCGAGGGCGATTCGTTTTCGAGGCTGTACCGTTCCCGGCACTTCCAGGGTTGTCGAGATGGATTGATATTGGGCCGAGATCACGCTGACGGGCACGGCAGAAAGATCCGATACCGCATCGGTGTGTTTTTCGCCGCAGGCTGTCAGTACCGCCAGCCCTATGATGAGAATGGTGAGAAAAGCTTTTGTTTGCATGATTCTTTTATGCCTCCGTCGCTACAATAATATTCTCTTCACTGCAGATTTACCGCCGGCGATGTCGGGCTGAGGATCCCGGCAACATATTCAAGCTGTGCGTAGCTGAGACGCTGCCGATAAAGTGCCTCGGTAAGAGTTGTCCTTGCACTGCTGCGTGCGGTTTCGGCCGAAAGCAGGTCGGTCATCGTCGCCAGGCCTGCTTCATAGCGATTTCTGAGTATTCTGAGCCCCTCTTCACTTTGGGCTTCTGCCGCCTGGGCTGCAGCGACCTGTTGCTTCGCGGAACGGTACCGGACCAGGGCGTTGCGGATTTCCAGAGCCATGGCGGATTCCATTGCCCGGATCTGGCGGCGTTTCTGTTCCAGGCGAAAGCGGGAAGCGTCGAGCCGGGCTTTGTCGCTTCCTCCCGAGAAAAGATTCCAGTTCAAGCTGATTCCCGCGGCCCAGTTGTTTCCTCCGGAAGTGTCCAGAGAAGGATTATCCGCCTCCCATGTGCCGTAGCCGGCCACTACGGGCAGGAATTCCTTTTTACGGGCACGGACCCCCAGTTCCGCTTCTTCCAACTCGGTTAGAAGATTCCGGTAATCCGGCCGTCGTTGTTTCTGTTCGGAAAGCAGGGACTCTTCTGATGGAAGGGATATTTCAATCGGGAGCAAGGCGGAGGTTTCTCCGACGGGCTGGGAAAGCGGCCGTCCCATGAGGCGGTTCAGCCTGGCCCGCGCATTTTCCAGGTTGCCCGTAGCCTCGATTTCCCGCTGCTTCGCCGATGAAAGATAGACCCTGCTGCGCAGGAGGTCGGCTTCCACGGCCACGCCTTCCCTCACCCTTGCTTCGGCTTGCGCCTCGATGGCTTCGGCCGACCGAAGAGTTATACGAGCGGTTTCCAGCGATTCCCCGGCGAGGGTTGTTGCGTAGTAGGCTTCGATGACGGCCAGCACAACCTGGCGTATATGGTCCTCATGGGACTGGTCGGCTTTCTGAACGCCCATGCGGGCTATTTCCCGATGCGTACGCGTCCTGCCGAAATCCCAGATCGTCTGCTGCAGCGTAAAGCGGGTCTGCCAGTTGTCTTCGGCATCCGGTGCGTTTAGGGTCGCGACGTCAAAATTAGCCTCGGTAAATTTTTCCTGGGTCAGAAGGGTACTGAAGACAAAGGCGGGATTGTTGCCGGCCAGATAGGACTGTTCAAAGTCGAGGCGCGGCAGATAGCCTCCCCCGGCTGCTTTAAACTCGGCTTGCGCGGCCTGCCTTCCGGGTTCGTCTATTGCCAGCTCCGGATTGGACTCCAGCGCCCGGGCGACCGCTTCCGACAGCGCCAATCTATCCTGGGCAACAGACGGTTGGTTGAAAAGGATGCATAAAGCTGCGATATACCAAATGATCGGATTCTTATACTTGGCCATAATTCCACCAGACTGGAATTCAAATGTTGTTACGGTTATTGATTAACTTTGGCGGATTTTATCGCCAAAGCCAGTTTCTCTCCCTGTATCAGCCTGCGATAGAGAATAGAGCGCATAATAGCGCATGCCTTATAAATCTCCGGATCCGTAAGGCGATAGATTATCTGTCTTCCTTCACGCCTGGCTTCCACGATCCCGCCGTGCTGCAGCAGCGACATATGCTTTGAAAGGCTGCCCTTGGAAATTTCCAGGGCGGCAATCAGGCAGGACGCCGAGGCCTCGCCTTTATTGAGGCGGTCTACGATCTGCAGCCTGATCGGGTGTCCGAGCGATTTGCAGATTTCACACTGCATCTGAAATATTTTCTGATGAACCGACATGTCGCTGCTCAAGTGTTTCATAGTATGATTGTTTCCTTACAAGGAAACAATTTAGAACCGCTCTCCTGAATTGTCAATGCCGGATTCTACGCGGCGGATGATTTATCGGGTGATCCAGAACAACTGTATCCCGTATCCCTTTGTTTTTCCTTTCTCAACTGAATGAGGCAATTTCAAGAAAATCCGAAACTATTTTTATGTTTGTGTGTTTGAACCCAATGTGTGCAGTTGGATTTAGAAAAAATTCGTCCCAAAGGAGAATATTTTGAAAAAAGCAACAGCTTTTGTGATGGTTGTCCTGCTAACAGCATTTGTTTTTATGCCGGCATCGTCTGTTATAGCCGGCGGTGATAAAAATCGGGGAGAAATCGGCGAAGGCGGTACTTATGAAAACGGCTGCGAAGACCAGCCATGTTTTGCGGACGCACCGATGCCGGGGCCGTCCGAACTTACCGATAGAGATTCCAGTTTTGAAACCGAGATTGATGAAAAGGGAATCGCCGGTTTGATTTTTATTTTTAAGTTGCTGACCGGTGGGAAATAAATACCCGTGTTATTGACAGCAGCAGAATAAAACATACGACATACGGTCGATGAACCGAGAGCCGAACTGCTACGGACACTTTATGTACTGACAGACAGCGATATTGCCTTTACAGGAAACGATACTATAAACTTGATCGATGCAACCGGCAAGATGTGATATGCCGATTCATGTTGTGCTCAAATGCAATCCGATTCAAAGAATGAAAAAGGCCGCTTTGTAGCGGCCTTTTTTATTATACCCGGTCAACAATAACGTAGTATGGTCATAGGACATCGAAAATAGTAATGGTATGTCGGGTCCGGATGGGGAACAAGCCTGTGACCGGCCACACGGAATTTGTTATTCGTGTGGGTAATGGGCACGATTGTTCCCGGACCGGATTGAAAAACGAAGGAGGATTCAGATGAAGCACACCTTAACCGTTCTATGTCTCATCGCAACCCTGTCGCTGATTGCAGCCTGCAGTGCGGAACCTGAAGCGACAATGGAAAACAACAGCTCTTCGATTCAGGGAGTCTGGACGATCGAAGAAATGGAAGTCGGCACCGGCGACAATAAAAGAACCACGGTTCCCCAGGCTTTTATGCTTTTTGTTATGGAGAAACATTATAGCGCCATACGCGATTTTTCTCCGGAACCACGCCAGGCAACGGGCGGCCAGTCTGCTGAAGGCGGCTCTGCAGGATTCGTCGGCAACTTCATGGCCGACGCCGGAACCTATGCATATGACGGTTCCACTCTGGTAGTGCACCATCTGGTGGGTATGATTCCAACCATGATGAATCGGGGATCGTCTATGACTTTCGGTTGTCAACTGGAAGGCGACTCGCTCATCCTGACACCCCAGTACGACAAAATGGTCATGCCCGGGATGGATCTGGCACCCTCACCGGAGGGGAAGATGTCTTATGGGGACATGGCGGTGCGCTACATATTCAAGCGGTTGGAGTAGGCCTATAAAATAGTAGGGGAAGGGATCCCGTTCCGGGAGTTCGGAATGAAAATAGGAATGCAGACATGGGGAACGGAAGGGGATATTCGACCGTTTATTGCCCTTGCCGGAGAGCTGCAGAAGGCCGGCCATGAGGTGATCCTGGCAGCCACTTGTTTTAATAAGATGGATTTTGCCTCATTCGAGAAAAACCTTGGATTCCGGCTTATCGATCATGCCATGCCTGCGTATGAATCCGATTTCATGGCACGGCTGGGAAAGACGTTGGTCGACGAACGAAATTTCCTGAAACAATTGCGAATGGTTCTGTCTTATTTCCTGGACCCGGTAACCGATGGCCTCCTGGTAGATGCGAAAAAGCTGTGTCGGGAAAATGAAATTCTTATCCGTCACGCTATTGTTTATCCGGCTGCAATAGCTGCCGAAAAGGCGAACCTTCCCTGTGTTTCCGTTTTCCCGACGCTGGCGCCTGTTCCATCGAAAGTTATATCTCCTCTGAATAAAAATCTGGGCGGGTATGTAAATTCTCTTATGTGGAAACTCGTCGATCGGTATCTCAACCGGTGTTTCCGCTCTTCCATCGATGCAATGCGGAAGCGTGAAAACCTTTTACCTGTTGACAGCGTCCTTCAGAATTCCTGGTTTTCCGATTGGCTGACGCTGTTTACCGTCAGTCCCGCGCTTTTTCCCCCTCAAACGGACTGGAAAGACAATTTTCATGTCTGCGGTTTTTGCAATGTACCGGAAGAAAACGAATCTGTTCCGATTCCCGACGGTCTTGAAAAATTCCTGGATTCCGGTTCGCGTCCCATATTTATGACTTTCGGGAGTGTTATGGAAATGGATCCGTCTCCCGGAGGCATTACCCGATTGATGGTTGATGCGGCCGGGATTGCAGGCTGCCGGGCCATTATCCAGTCCAGATGGGATTTAATAGATGATATCCCCGAGAATCCGGATATATACAGGGTTGCCGAAGTAGCTCACTAGCAGGTTTTTCCCCGATGCGCGGCTGTCGTCCACGCAGGCGGCGCTGGAACGACACAGACCGTAATTCGGGCCGGTTGTCCATCCATCATCGTGGCACATGCCAATGACCAGTCTTCATGGGGCATGCTGTTGAAACAATTAGGGGTGGCCCCCAAACCGCTTTACCGAAGAACCGTAACGGCTGAAAAACTCGCCCGATCGATCCTGTCGGTTCTCAATTCTCCGGAAATGCCTGTCAGGGTGCGTGAAATCAGCAGGAAAATGAGCCGTGAAAACGGACGGGAAAAAGCCGTTGAATTAATCGTAGAAAGATTTAAAAAGTTATCGAGTTCATTTCGGAGATAAAATAAAATTTAGTTTCTTAAAATGCGAATCTGAGGAATTTTTTGAGGAGAGAAATGCTTCAGCCATTATCAAAAAGATATGTTGCAGCCTTTTTACTGCTGGGTATTGCCCTTGTTTGTAAGGGAAGTCCGGTTGTTCGGGCTGAATCCGCCTTTGCGGCCATGCAGCCGGGCAATCCGACCGAAGTGTATCCTAAAAAGATATCGGCCAGGCAGGCGGCTTCCAAAAAAATGAACGGTGCGTTCATTCTCGATGTGCGGGAATTAAATGAATTTTTACAGGAACGCATTCAGGGAGCTGTGTTAATCCCCCTCGGTCAGTTGAGGTACAGGTTAAACGAGCTGCCGAAGGATAAGGAAATAGTCGTCGTGTGCCGTTCGAGCGACCGAAGCCCGGTCGGTCTGGATATTCTCAGGAAAGCCGGTTACAAAAAATCCTCATGTATGACGGGGGGTATAAACGCCTGGAAGGCGGCGGGATTCCCGACCGTTACCGGACACTAGATTCCGGCAAGAAAATTAAATCCTCCCGTCCAGCACCCTGCGTATTCTATCCACGAGTTCCAGCGATGAAAACGGTTTGGGTATGTAGTCCATGTCCGTCAATAAAGCGTTTACACGAATCAGACGGTTGTCGGTATAACCGCTCATGAAAAGTATTTTCATCCCGGGGTGTCGCGATCGGAGGTTTTCCGCAAGCTGTAATCCGTTGACATGAGGCATAATGACGTCCGAAAGCAGAAGATCGATGGTTCTTTCGGATTTCTCCGCTACGGTCAACGCCGTCAGCCCGTCTTTGGCCTACTGTTTTTGTGCCTGGTGCAACTGGGTTTCCAGTTGCACCCGTTCTGATATATCCACCCATGCTCCCACGATTTCATCCGGCTTCCCGTCAATTCCGCGCAATAACCGTTTTTCGTCCCGGATCCACATGAACCTACCGTCTTTACGGAGAAGACGGTATTCCAGTACCTGGTGGTCCGTGTCATATGGGACAGGATGACATTCTGCAATCCGGTCGCGGTCTTCAGGGTGGATATTGTCCAGCCACCAGTTTTTCTTCTCCAGTGCCTCAGCCGGAGTCCAACCGATAACCGGATACAGGTTTTCGCTTACCCAGGTAATCTGTAACCGGCTCCCTTTGGCCTCGAGGACATAGAGAACGGCCGGGCCGGCGGCGATGAACCGGCGCAAGCGTTCCTGGGCGCGCTTGTTGTCCGTTATGTCATAGGCGAAACCATGCCAGAGAATACTGCCGTCTGATTGGCGCTTTGGGAGCGCGAATCCGTCTATCCATCTCTGGCCTTTTTCCGGATGCCTCACCCGGAATTCGTTGCGCCACGGTTTCAGCGTGCGTGCGGATTCTGAAATGGATTCCCAGACGTGACTGATATCGGCGGGATGAATCCGGGCCAGGCCCGTGGAAAAATCTTCCGCTACTTCTTCAGGGTGCAACCCCCACAGCTCGTAAATCCTGGCGTTTGAATAAGGAAGGCTGGTGGTGCCGTCCGGATTCATTCTAAAGGAGTAGATCATGCCGGGAACGGTAGCGTTAATGTTTGTAAGCTGATGCTGCAAATCGATACGCTGCTCGAGGGCTTCCCTCGTTTGCTTGCGCTCCGAAATGTCCAGGGCCATTGAGAGCATACAGGGTTCCCCGCCCAGTTCTATCAACTCGGATGAAAACAGGATGTCGACGATCTTTCCTGTCTTCTCCCGGAGCTTCATTTCCATCCCTGAAACCTTATTACGATTACAGATTTTCTGGACGATCCGGTCCCATTCCTCTGGATTTTCCCAGATGTTCAATTCATGAGGAGAATGGCCGATGACTTCATTTCCGGTTAAGCCGGTCATTGCATGAAATTGGGCATTTACATCGACAAAGCTATTGTTCGAAAGACGCGTGATGAAGATGCCGATCGGGCTTTTATTGAAGACGGTGGAAAATAACTGTCTGCTTTCCCGCAACGCTTCGTCGGCCATATTGTGCCGGGTCATATCCCGGAAAATTCCCATTTGGCAGGTTCGCCCGTTTATGGTTATCGGGAAGGCATCAATTTCAGCCTGGAAAACAGATCCGTCCTTATGGACAACCGGAACTTTGGGTGTCGACTTGATTTCATCACGGGCAAGTTTTTTGAAAAGATCCAGTACACACCCTCGTTCATCCGGAGGATGGATGTCTTCCACTCCCATCGAAACGAGTTCTTTCTCGCTGTAACCGAGCATGCGGCATATGGACGGATTGGCGATTACGAAACGATGTGTCAGGGTATCTGCCGCCAGCAATCCGGTGTCACTGTGTTTGATTAGACTGCGAAAATTATTTTCACTCTCTTCGATTCGATCGTGCGCTGCTGCGAGTTCGGCTTGTATCTGTAGAGAATTTAAGGGTTTATCTTCGTCCAACGTCCTGCTTTTCCAGAATCGCGATTTTCCCTTCATATACTGCTAAAACGCAAAGGAATGGATTTCGTCTACCATTACTTTCAATTTGTTTATGATTTTCTGATAATCTATGAAAGAAAACACACGGGGTTTGACCCGCGCACCGGCAGGGAGTGTTATGTATATTGTAATCGATTGCGAAACAACAGGGCTGCCTAAAAACTGGAAAGCTCCGATATCCGAACTCGATAACTGGCCGCGAATAGTTCAGGTTGCATGGGCGCGGTACGATAAAGAGTCCCATCCTGTTGATTCCCGGGCCTTATTGATTCAACCGGACGGGTTTACGATCCCGCTGGAAGCCCAACGTGTTCATCACATTTCCACAGAACGGGCAAAAGCCGAAGGGAAACCGCTGGGTACGGCACTACAGGAATTTGCGGATGCCGTCGGGGAATCTGAAGTTGTTGTGGCGCACAACCTCCGTTTCGATGAGAGTGTTATTTCCGCAGAATACCTTCGATTGAAACTTACCCCGCCATTTTTAGATAAAAAACGGATCTGCACGATGGTCGGAACTACGGAACTCTGCCGTATTCCGGGGCAGTACGGCTATAAATGGCCTTCACTGTCAGAGTTGCACCGTTTTTTGTTCGGGACCGAATTTGAGGAAGCCCACGATGCGGGCGCCGATGTTGCCGCCTGTGCGGACTGTTTCCTGGAACTCAAGCGTCGGCGTGTTTTTATTTAATAAAATTACAATTATTAACAAAATATTACTAGAAATCTAAAATTACTACATGATATACTGCATTCCTCTAGCCATTGGACCGCGGAGGGCCGGCAGAGGTAAACTCTGACGACCCCGGCCCTTCCGCCAAAAAATTTCCTGGAAAGACATTCCCCGAAGGTTTTCTCCCAACAGCTTCGTAATATCTTGTTATAATCTACGATTATTTGTATGAATATGGTGATTATATGCTGCATTTCACTGGAATTGAATGTTAAGATCTCCTGCGGTGGTATCTGATTGAATGTCGTACGAATCCGGTTTGATGCAGCCGGCCACGTGGAAGGGAGCCCGAAATGCAATCCACGGTCTTGATCTGGAAGAAACGTTACACCACACGGATGTTCATTCTTTCTGCCGTTCTGATTGGATTCCTGCTTTTTAACACAATCGCATTCTCTCAGGAATACAGGCAGATTGTCGTGGCTACCGGGAGCCCTTACGAACTGGGATTGGTAGATGAACTGGCGAAAGCTTTTCGAGCCGAATATGGAGGCGTCGTACGCTGCGTAAAAACGCCCACGGGGCCGGGACTCGACCTCGGAAGACACGGATTGGCCCACATCACCATGGGGCATGAAAAAGAGGCTACTGAAAAATTCGTACAGGAAGGGTACGCGGCCAAAAGGGTGGAGCTGATGCACAATTACACTGTGGTAGTCGGCCCCGGCAAAGATCCGGCCGGTATTGCCGGCCTGAACGATCTCAGCGAAGTCCATCGAAAAATTTTCCTGGCAGGATCCTCTTATCTTTCAAGGGGAGACCGCGGTGGAATGCACATGCTGGAACTCAAAATCTGGAAGGAGCTGGATCTAAATCCCCGGGGGCAGAGTTGGTATAAGGAAAGCGGTACGTTCATGCTGGATTCTCTTCTCAATGCCGATAAGACCGGACGCTACCATATGCTGGACTCTTCAACATGGGCTATACACAAGTCCAAGGTAAAGAATCTTGAACTGTTTGTGACCGGTCCCCCGAATCGCTATGAAATGTGCCTGGTCAACCCCGATAAGCATCCCCATCTGAATTACAATTATGATCTCGCAAAACTTTTCTATGATTTTGTGGCAGGTCCCGAGGGGCAAAGAATCATCGCCCGGTTTGGACGCCGTGAATACGGTGAATCCCTGTATCACCCGGACGTTATTACAAATCCACAATAATTTTTTTGTAAAGGAGCAAGTCCGGTATGAAAAAATGCTCGAATCATTCCGGGGATAAGTTTTTTCCCCGTCCCGAATTCACTGCGATTTTCCTGTTTGGAATCCTTTTTTTATCGAGACTGGCGCAGGGCCAAGCCGCGGGACTCTATCTTGTGGGGCTTGGACCGGGAGATCCGGATCTTGCTACGGTCAGGGCTTTGAAGCTCATCCAGAGCGCGGACCTCATTTATGCCTTCGGCGGGGATATCCTGGAGCGGTTCGCGGATTACCTCAAAGACAAGGAGGTTCGGGAACTGCCCCAGGAAGTTTTTTTGCGCTACAATGTGCGGAGATCCGGTCCCGGTGATTCCGGACCCAAAAAAGAACGTCAAACATTTTTGAATTCGGTTCGGCGGGATGTAAAAAGCGGGAAACAGGTCGTCTTTATCGATAACGGCGATCCCCTGATTTCCGGGCCCTGGGTATGGATGCTCAAGGAGTTCGAAGACATTGGAATAGAAGTGGTTCCCGGGATCAGTTCCTTTAATGCGGGGCTGGCTGCCATAGGGCGGGATCCTACCTGGGCGCCTGACACGCACTCCGTCATTCTGACATCGGACCGTCCGCAAAGCCGGGATCGTTTGGAAGTGCTGGCTGCTCTGCAGTGCAGCATGGCTATATTCACCCATCGATCGAAATTCGAAGATATCATTCGAAAGCTGAAATCTCAGTATCCGCCGGCAACGCCCATTTCCATTGTGCTGTACGCGGGATTCAAGGACAAACAGGCGGTCATCGAAGGGACACTGGAGACTATAGAATCCAAAGTGCAGCCGGATGCGCTTCCGTTCGAAAACATCATCCTTTTGGGAGATTTCATAACGGGTATTACTCCCGGCGTTTCGAGGTAGGGAATTATTGCCCGGTATCCGCCGGGATCTGATGATTAATAATACTGTTTTGAATGATGAGAAAAACATCAAAGGAAATGCCATGACCGGGGAAAAATGGATTATAGGTATCGTTCTTTTCGCATGTATGCAGGGCCCAAATCTTTTCGGCAGCGAATGCAATACCTGCCATGCCGCCAAAGGGGTTCATGAAAGAACTCCGGACATTGCCCCAATCAGAATGCTGGTCGACGGGAAGGAACGCAGCATTACACCGGCGGACGCTTTCCGGTTTCACGGGCATTCCTGCCCCGGCGTCACCACTACCTTCCGTGCGCTTCATTACGGCCTTCAGCTGTTGTATGGCGATGAAATACCCGAAACGGAAGACCTGGTGATTTTTTCAAAAACTCCCACGTCAGGAAGCCTGGACCTGCTGGATCTGGTAATGATCGGAGAAGCCCGAGAGAAAAAAACCGTCGCCCCGAAAGGGATGCAGGCCGGCCGCGAGAATTTCCAATACATCCTTTACCGGAAGTCGACAAACACGGCGGTGGATATCCGTCTGAAACCGGGACTTTTCCCGGAGGATTTTTTCGAATACAAAAAAATTCAGTCCACGAGGAAACTCACCCCGGAGGAATGGGAGACGCTGCACGGGTATATGAAAAATATCATTGTCACATTCCCTGCGAAGTCGTCTGAAAGCCTGTTCGGCAATCCGAAGCCTTATCGGATGATACCTTGGGGCAGTCTCCAGCCGGTTCCGGCGCATTAGGGCGGAGGATGCTTTTTACCGGCGCTGCCGCTGAAAAATGGTTGCCCGGCAACAAGGTAAGCTAATGAATCTATCGATTTCTCTCCCGTTCTGGCTTCAGTATGGAGCCGCAGGCTGCTTTCTTATTTCCGCCGTCTTCTGGTTCCGATCCAAAAGGCACATCATCGATTCCCTGTTTCTACTGACAGGCTTTGTCCTGCACTCCTGGTTTCTCTGGTCGCTGGGAAACGCATCCGGCATGTTCATGCCCAATACCATGGTATCGCTTGAAGTATTCATGCCCTGGGGATTCTCGGCGGTTGTATTGCTGCACGGGACCTTTACAGGCAGGAAACGGACCGTGAACTCGGCCGTGTTCCTCATCCTGGCCTTTGCCGTTGCAGTCAGCTTTCAGGTCAGGATGCTGATATCGGAGAACAGCCTGGTTTATCCTCCGGGACCCACACATCCGGCAGGGTGGGTTACGGCTTTTTTCTTCATTGAAAGTATGGCTTATGTCGTATTTTTCCTGGCTTGCTGGTATGCCCTTTTGTATGCCCGGGGAAATGAAGACGCGGCTGTTTTTCATAACTACATTATTCTGGCTTTCGTTCTCTTCAGTTTGTCCCAGGTTGTGGGCGCCGTCTGGAGCTATATAGGGTGGGCGGTTCCGTTTCATCTTTCCTCCGACAGGCACTATATCTCGGCGGCCTTCTGGCTTTTTCTTGCCCTGTATCTGCACTTAAAGCTGCTGTCGGGATGGACCGCCCGGAGGCGGGCTCTATTGATCGCCCTTTCTTTCCTGCCGGTTTTCTATTTCCGCTACATTCCGTACTTTCTCAGCCATTTCCGGGAACAACCCCAATGATAAAAGGAATCTGGAAACTTCTCTGCTCTGTCAAGCTGACCGCCTGGATACTTGTGTCCGGCATTGCTCTGCTGCTGGTCGGCAGCATCTATGTTCCGTCCAGCAGTATGGGATTCAACACCCTCAACCATATGCGGATGCAGGACTGGTTCCGGGAATGGGGTTTGCAGAACCTGGGCAAAACCTGGTGGTTTTTGGCGTTGACGGCCGTCCTGTTTCTGCTCGGGATCAATACGGGGTGTTGCGTTGCCGACAGGCTGCTGTTTCACTGGAAAAGGCGGCGTATGACCGGAATGCGGATCTTCCTCTACAGAATCACGCCGTCTTTGATCCACGCCTGCTTCGGAATCATGCTCCTGGGACATTTCGCATCCGTGTGCATCGGTTATAGAAGCAGCCCCATGGAATTTGTGAGCCGGCAGGGAGAAGCCGCGCAATTCAAACTGCCCGGCGGAATTCAAATGGGGATCGGCGAACCGGAATGCTCTTTCTATCCGGAGCCGTTTGCGGGAGAAATCCGACAATGCGGCATTCGCTTGAAATTTACAGGCAGCGAAGGAGGAAGCGTAGAAAGAAACGTCGCCCTTGGCCGACCGCTGTTCTGGAACGGATTTCAGATTCACATGAGTCGGGTGCCGAATAAAACGGACCCGAAGCCTTTTTCAACTCCGGTATTCCAGCTGCTTATAAAGAGGGATCCGGGCTTGCGGCTGATTCTGTTCTGCTTCCCGATTCTTATTCTTCTGGTGCTTTACTTTTACATTGAGGAGAAGCGGCTCCGTTCATCCGTCAAAGCCTAGAATTAATCGGTTGCGATCATAACGCTGGAAGCCTTGATCATGGCATAGGCCTCTTTGCCTACTTCCAGCCCAAGCCTCTTCACGGAATTGATCGTAATGATGGACACAATGACCTGTTTGTCGGCCAATTCAAGCTCCACCTCGGCGTTGACGGCGCCCATGGTTATTTTGGAAATCTTTCCCTTCAAAAGGTTTCTCGCACTGAGTTTCATACGTACACCTCTCTAGTCCATTGGGTTTTTAAAGCGGAATTGACCGGATACGCCTCCGGTTGACTGGACGACCTCCAGTTTAAATGAAGGAGGGGCCCCCAAATTTAGTGCTTGTCGGCGTTGCCCTCCTGTCTGGCAGTTATCCGTACCAAATCCATTAACATAGTATTACACAAAAAGAGGCGGGGATGGAGCCGGCAATCGAATAAAATATGGTATTGCGGTTAATTCGCGGCAGTCTTTCGGGGAACTTCCGGTCCGGGTCCGGTATGTCAGGGTCTCGACGATGGCGAACCGCGAGATATCAATGCCTGTGCGCCTTTGCGGATGCCTCCAGGCAGGGACCAATGAACAGAAGAAAAAGATTCTTTTCTTTTTCCGCTTCATAAGTGTCCAATATTCCTTCAAGGTCTGTTCTAACCACCTTTTCACTTCCGGAATATCCGGCGCGGTACGCAATATGTACGGGGGTGTCCGCTTCATAGGATGCCTTGAAAAACTCAACGAGTCCGGGCATGTCCTTGGACGCCATGAAAATACTCAGCGTCTCGCCCTTTCCGGCAGCCGCTTCGAACAGCGGCTTGTTTTCAAGGATATTAGTCGAGGTGGTCAGGATTATGGAGCCCTTACACCCCGTGTGTCTTTCAAGCAGGGCACCCGCCACATTAAAGGAACTCAGCCCGGGAATAATATCCATCATGTCTTTATCAAAATGCTCCATTATGTATTCCGACGCGCTCCATACAGTGGGATCCCCATAATCCAGGATGGCTACATTTTTTCCCTTTTTGAGCCCGGTTTTTATCAAGTCGGCTATCTCGACCCAATTATTCTCAACCTTTTTAACGAGTTCTTCGCGCGACAATTCGGGATACCGCTTTTTCATGACGGGTGCGATGTAATCGTAAATATCCAGAAGAACGGGTTTGTCGCCCATATATTTGCCGAACCTTTTTTTTATGTCCGGGGGGCAAATAAAGGCATCCGCGCGGGCCATGGCCGTCACCGCCTCCATGGTTACCAGGTCGGTATCCCCGCTCCCGACGCCGATGAAGGTAAGCCCGGGTTTTCTCTTCAAATCGATGACTTCGATCTTTTCCAACGCCTTGACGTCGCGATCCGACATGAGGTCGTCCGACGGGACGAAGACAAATTTCCCGCCCTCTTCGATTTTTTTGCCATTCTGCGTATCGGCGATAAGAATATTTTCCTCGGCCCTGTTAAGGAATATTTCGCCGTAGGAAAACAGAGCCCTGTATCCGTCTGAAGCGGAGATGAGGAATGCCTTGGATAGTCCGGGTTCCGGTCGAGCTTTTTCTAGGATTTTTTCGAACAACACCCCCGAATAGTCATCGATGCCGTGATACCCCCTTCCTTCGCCCATGTGGATGACCCGCATATCCTTTCGCGGAAAACCGGAAAGATCTTTTACGGTCAGGTCGGTGTTGACGTCCCCGGTGACGACAAAGGACGGAGAAAAGAACTCCTCGGATTTTACTGCCTGCATCGCGGGTGCAGGATCGATCACCTCAATGCTTACGATGTTTTCAATAGACCGGTCGGCGTATCCGTCACAGGCCACAACGAGCTTGGGAAAACCGATTTCCCTGTCGAACTGATTCATGTAGCGATTATAGACTTCAGGTTTGTGACAGGAACTGCATCCGTGGTGAGGCCTTATAGGTGTTGCGGAGGAGGCGATGATTACGTCGGCGGAGTTTTTATAAAATATCTCCCCCCAGGAAAGGGCCACTTCCTGTCCTTCGCTGTTTCGAACCAGGATGGCGAGGTCTATTTTCTTTGAAAAGGCGGTCTCTTCCTTATCGATAAACGCGGTTTCGAGAAGAGCTTTCAGGGGCACGCCGTAATAGAACCATGCTCCCCTGTAGGATCCGTCCTTCATTACCTCATTCAGCTGCACCCGGATCGGGTTGAACCAGGCCAGATCTTCAAGCGAGAGATTCAACGGATGCTTTACGGATCCTGTTACGCTCAAGGATGCGGCGTAGAGCTGAGATCCTATGGACACGCATAGCACTAATATTAATACCCATATACCCTTTTTCATAAAATCCGCCTGTAATGAAAAGTTAGTGAAGTGAAATTAATTTAATAAATTCTGCAAAAAAAAAGAAAAGCCACGAATGAATTCGTATTTCCCGATATCCGAACTCATTCGTGGCTGGTGGTCTATTAAAGGAGAATTAAAATTTGTAACGGGTATTGAAATACCAGTTCCGGCCTGCTTCCGGGTAGCCTGCTGAATAATAGTAATTAGTGTCGAACAGGTTCTTGACGCCGACCTGCCAGGAGAAACCCTCTATGGAGGGAGAGGTCAATCCCAAGTCCACAATACTGTGGGACGCCCCGAAGGGATTCACCAATTGCTGGTATTCTTCAAAGGTGTATTCTTCGGCCAGGACTTCCCAATCATCCCATGTGGTGTCCTGAAGGTTCAGCCCGCCTTCATGCCTGAAGGTGAACATGGCCAGCATACTGTGCGGCAACTGTATGGTGGCGTTCAGGACAACCTTGTTTCTGGGGAGGGAAGGCAGAATGTCAATTTCTTCGTTCACATCCTGCTCTGCAATGTCGGCGAATTTATACGTCAAATCGCGGTTGAGATAGCTGTAGCTGGCATCGAGGGTAAGCTGCGTAAAGGGTGTGCTGCGTACGCTGATTTCAAATCCTTCATGGACTTCTTCGGCAACGTTGACGTTCATACTGCAGTATCCCGCCAACTGACCGGTGTTGTCGCACAGGCCCTCCGTGTCGTCAACATATATGGAGTGAATGGAATCGCGCAGGTCGCTGCGGAAATACTCTATCTGCGCCACCGTTCTGCTCGCGAAGGCGTAAGAATATCCTACGGTCCAGTTGCGGCTGTGTTCGGCTTTCAGATCGGGATTGGGAACTCCACGGCCGAGCCTGTAAGAGTAGCTCTCCATCAGAAGCGGAAAGCGCCCGCGGTCGGAAAAGGTCACAAACAATGTGTCCCTGTCGGTAAAGCTGTAGGCAATCGATGCCTGGGGATTGTAAGTCCAGATATGGGGCGTGCATCCGGAGAAGCTTGAATTGTCGGGATCGGAAAAGCATGTGAGCGGCGTTAATGCATCATCGTCATCGAGTTGTTGTGCCTGCAGTCCTTTCAGGTGATCCGCGCTGAATCCGAAGGTGGCCCGCAACCGGGAAGTGACAGTAAAGACATCCTGGAACCCGATCGAATAGGTCTGATTCCGATAAAGCTGTGGGGGTTCCGTAAATTCCGTTCTCGGATAAGTGTTGTACGATCTGTGGGTGTCGTCTTTATAGTAAAAAGAACCGCTGATGGAGTTTTTGGGCAGGATCCGTGTGTTGAATTCCGTCGATGCCCCATAGGTGTGATCGTCATATACGGAGAACCAGGCCCGCCTGCCGCTCAGGCTTGTGTATGTATAATCATCGTAATTGCCGAGCCCGTTGTCGAACTGGTCGACGAATACGCGGAATTTGACGGAACTGGACTCTCCGATTCCCGTATTGGAAAGGAAATAGTATCCGGTCTTATTCCAGTAAGGCCATCGCCAGTACCGGTTAAATGCGTTCGTGTTCGGTCCGGCGTAGAGGGGATTCCCTTTTTCAGCTTTCTGATTAGTGTAGCTGAATACATACTGGTCCCGATCCTTCGGTGTCCAGGCAATACGGCCGCTGTATCTTGCGTCCCGCGAGTCGGCTTGATTCCGTTTATAGGTTGTCTGAAATTCGGGGGATGGTTCTTCCGGGGTTTGCAAAGGAAAATCGCCTGAAAGCGGGAAATATTCGCGCTGCAGCCAGTCGATCGATCCCTGAAAATAGAACTGATCCAGCTGGGAGCCAAGCTGCACATAGGACTTGAACATCTCTCCCGATCCGGCTCCGGTTAATACATCCAGCTCAAAAGGCTTTTCAGGCTGCCGGGTAACGATATTGACCGAGCCGCCCAGGTTGTTTGCGCCCATTAAAGGAGAGGAGTAACCCTTAGCGATTTGAATCTCGGCAACGTCGTTTGTGAGAAAGCGTTTGAAGTCGAGAGATCCGTCGTAGGGCACCTGGATGGGAATGCCGTCCAGGTAAAAAGACACTTGTCCCCGGTTGCTGAATCCGCGCAGGCGCAGGCCGGCTTCGTTGCGTTGCGAGCTTCGATCGAGGGACAGGCCTGGAAGAAAGTCGAGAGCGTCCCCCACGGTTTCAAGCTGCAGTTTCTGAATTTCGGTGGACTCCATTGTGTCCGCCATGGGCGAAAGCGGGGAGGCTTCCGATGTTACGCTGATTTCCGTGGTCCCCAGGTTGAAAGGCCGGTTCGGATCCTCTTTCAGGATAGCGTCGATGGCCTGCTGCAGGGCATCGATTTCGTCGCGAATTTGCGCTGGTTCCCATGGTTTGGCGGTAGCAGGGGATATGGAAACCTCGGTAGAAGGATGCATCTCGATGTAGAGTTCCACCCCTTTGCGGATCTGCTCGATGCCGTCCTGGTGGACCGCCAGGTCAGCATCGGCGACAGTCTGGAGATAATAAAGATCGTCCTGCCATGTCAGGAATTGTTTTGTCTGCGCCTGCAGGGTCGGTATTGCTGCAATGAATACCAGAAGGGTGCATGCAATCAAAACGGCAGTAAGGCGTGTTTTATCGGCTGAATACATTTTTACTCTCCTGAAAGGAAAATATCTGCCCGATCGAAAGGCATCTTGAAACAAGTCCCATATTGTTACCCTAGGTCTCATATAATGAATAAGAATTACAAATAATAACAATATATTACATATAGTCAATAATAATCGCTTAATCTATTTTGGAGTTAGTATTTAAAAAATGAGCGGATTCCGTTCAGAGGGAACGGGCAATTGGGATCATGTTGTGATGACGGAAAATTTGCGTTATTCCCTGTTTACATCCCAGTAGACCAGGGCGGATCGGATTCCCCGCGGCCAGAATAGCTTGCCGTCCCGGGGAGTCAGGTTATGCTGCAGCAAATCCCGCAAATAATCGTCATGCTCGCTTTTCTCGGGAAGCCGAAGCCTGCGTTTGGCTTCCGTAAGGGCTTCCTCCATGTTCGGGCTGGCCCAGGGATCCCATAGCCCGGTGTCGTCCATAAGGACATTCGGGAAAATGCCCAGTTGGATGAGGGCGTTAAAAGCCACCTGGTAATCGGGGCTGTCATAGGGCTGCCCCCAGATATGCATGGCGGCAATGCTCATCAGGTCTTTGGGATCCGGGGCGCGGATGATCAAGATGCATAAATGACGGGATACGGTTTCAATGCTTCCTATAAAAGCCTCAAAATCGGCAAATCCGTACATGGCGTGGGAGCATAAAACAAGGTCATGTTTGTCTACCCGGATGTCGGGCCATTCAGCCTCAATGGTTTCCACATTTCGTATATCGGATTCGGCCAGATTCCGGCGCATGATACCGATCATGGCAGGCGAGGGTTCCACGACGGTTACATGGCGGCAGTGTTGCGCCATAAGGCATGCCCAGGCGCCCGTGCCGCCCCCAATATCGAGGACTGTCCATTCAGGATTGGATCGCAGTTGTGAAGTTACGAAATTGCGGCTGGAATCGGGCTTTGCCCAGCGCCGCTTTATTTCGCTGTC
Organism: Acidobacteriota bacterium; assembly: GCA_016934295.1. Classification (GTDB taxonomy): domain Bacteria; phylum Acidobacteriota; class UBA6911; order UBA6911; family UBA6911; genus UBA6911. The sequence goes on along the minus strand of JAFGTD010000297.1, from coordinate 31,510 downwards.
GAAATGCGCCGCCCGCTTTCGCCACATGTCGTCGCTGTCTTTTTCTCCGGGTGTCTTGAAAACCGATTCCTGAATCCCGGATAATTCCCGCCAAAGGACAAGCCAGTCGGTAGGTTTCTGCATGTCTTTGATAACAACCGAAATGAAATCAGAACTGGTATTTCATGTTGCAGTACCAGCTTCTTCCCGCCATGGGATAGCCTTCGCGGTAATAATAATACCGGTCGAAGATATTTTTTACCCCGACCTGCAGCTTCGGCCCGCCGAACAACCGGAATATGCCGCCCAGGTCCGCCGTAGCGAAATTGGAACCCGGAATAGGGATCAGGAGGTCGTCTTCCGGATCTTCTTCGTCCATTTCGTCGGTATAGAAATTGCCGATGGTTCCGCTTTCCAAACGGGCTGTGGCCAGCAGCATGAAATCATGCGGAAGCTCGACGCTCGCGGTGCCGACGATTTTATGCTTGGGCGTATCGGTCGGATACACAGGCGGCACGTCGTCCGACAGTGAGATGTTTCGGTTCAGGTAGGTGTAATTCAGATCGATGGTCAGCCGGGAATGGGGGTTGCTGCGCACCGTGAATTCCACACCCTGATTCACTGCATCGCCGACATTGAAGGATTGCTGGCAGTAGCCCTTTCTGTCGGACTTTTTACAGAGCTCTTCGGGATCCGGAATATACCCTTTTTCAATTGCGTCGTAGACGTCGCTGCGGAACAGCTCCACCTGGAACATGGTTCTGAACGGAAAAACATGCGAATACCCTATACTCCAGTTCCGGGAGTGCTCCGGCTCCAGGGTGGGATTGGGAATGGCTTTGTTGTTCTTGTAGGAATACCGGTCCTTCATGGTGGGGAAATGGCTTTTCTTCGCGAAGGTGGCAAACAGGGTTCCGGATTCGCTGACCGAAAATGAGACGGATGCCAGCGGATTGAAAGCCCATGCATCCAGGCAGCCGGAGAAGGAATCGTTCGAGCATTCGAACGGTGCGACTTCGTCGTCGACGAGATCCTGGGCCTTCAGGCTGTTGATATTTTCCGCGCTGAAACCCAGGACGGCCCGGATTCGGCTCGTCAGGTCGATGGAGTCCTGGAGCCCGATGGATATCTGCTGGTCGCGATGCGTCCTTCCCGGTATCGCGATTGCTTCGCCGTCATCGTATTCGACATCGGATTCCTGATGGGTGTCGTTTTTATAGAAGAACGAAGCGCTGATGTCGTGCCGGTTCAGCGCACGTGTTGAAAAGTCGGAGGAGAATCCGGCCGAGTAGTCGTTATACTTCGAGTAGCTTTCCAGCTCGGAGTACGGCTCGATGCCTTCTTCGGTGTCCGGTTCCAGGAATACATTCATCCTGTTTGGATATCGGTCGAAAAATGCGCGGAACCGGAGGTCGCTTTTTTCGTCCAGGCCCTTGGAGCCGTTGAAGTAGTAGCTCTCTCTTTCCCAGTAATCCCATTGCCAGTACTTGGGGGACTCGTTATCCGGATCGTTCCCGGAGTAGGGGGTGGCTCCATATTCCGCATTCTGGCCCATAAAGCTGAAAATGTATTGATCCCGCTCGTTCGGCAGGAACCCGATGCGGCCGTCATAGTCGGCATCGCGTTGATAGGAGTTTGTGCGATTGTAGGAAGCCTGGGTCCCGTAATAATCATTTTCCGTGTTGAAGTCGCCCGGGACGGGATAATAGTCGGTCACGAGCCAGTCTATCCCGCCCTGTAAGATAAACCGATCCAATCGGGAGCCTGCGTGGAAGCCCGATTCGATCATCCTTCCCGAGCCGCTGCCCATAACGAAATCGCCTTGGAATTTCTTTTCCGGTTGCCGGGTGACGATGTTGACGGCACCGCCCAGTCCGTTCGGACCCAGAAGCGGGGAGGAGTAGCCTTTGGCGACCTGTATTTCCGCGACATTGCGGGTCAGGAACCGGCCGATGTCTGCGTATCCGTCATAGGGGACGTAGATTGGAATGTTGTCCAGGTACAGCCCGATCTGGCGGGTATCGAAGCCTCGGATCATAACACCGGTCTGACTTCGGGAAGGCTTGTAATCGAGCGTGATGCCCGGAAGGAGTTGCAGCGCTTCCACCGCGTTGGTCGCGTGGCTGTTTTCGATTTTGGCGTTTTCGATGCTGTCCGCAACGGGGGACAGGGGAGACAACTCGGAAGTAACGGTTATTTCCGTGACGCCGAGTTCAAACGGGCGCAGCGAGTCCTGTTTCAGGAGTTTTTCCACGGTTTCCAGCAGCAGGGAAATTTCGCTCTTAATCTGTTCGGCGCTCAATGGTTGAGACGGCGCCGCCGGTAGCGCAACGTCCGATTTCGGGTGAAGCTGCAGCCAGAATTCCAGTCCCGTCCGAATCTTCCCGACGAGATCCTGCTGTTCTTCCAGGTCGGAATCCGGGATATTCTGTAAATAAATGAGATTTTCCTGCCATGTAAGCAGTTGCTTGGTTTGTCCCGGCATGACTGAAACGCCGGACAGCAACAGGAGTATAATGAGACCAAACCTCAAAATTCGAGTATAGACGTGATTTGCTGATGCCATAGTTTTTCCTTTGAGTGTTATGAAACCGCCGTAGGAAAAGGATTCCCGGGTGAATGGATTCGATCCTGACTTCCTTTAATGCAGTCCTTTAAAATAACTTCCGATTATTCCTTTTTCGAGAAGAATCTTCGAGAAACAAAAAGATTCTTCAAAATAAAAAAGGTTCCGCCCCTAAGAAGAGGATTACAAGAAAGGATGATTTATAACAAATAGTCCCATTTTGTCAATATATATAACTTTACGGTCATTCTGAAATCCGATTGCTTTTATTTTCCCGGCATGATAGAAAAATTCCGGTGGTATCGGATTCGCGGGAATCTGAAGGGGATTTCGGATTATAGGACGACCGGATTCTAATAGCTGGAGATTGCGATGATCAACAAATGGTTCGGCATTCACGACGGATTGGCAACGGCGGGACGTTTTCCTTCAATAGTCAGGATCAGGGAAAGAATTTCGGCGTCGGAAATAGTGCTGCTGCTCCTTTTCGGCGCGGCGTCAGCGGCTGCAGTGGGTTTTATCCGGACCGGCCTACGGTTCCCGGGCAATTCGATCGTTCTGGCCATGCTGCCGATGGTTTTGGGTCTTGCGCTCGTGCACAGGCGGAATTCCGGTTTCATTATGGGCGCCGGGGCTTTCGGTACGGCGGCGATGTTCGGCATGTTCGGTCTCGCCCACTACGGCGCCGGGGCTTTTGTCAGCCTTTGCATCATCGGCCCGATTATGGATCTGGCCCTTACGAAAGCGCGCAGCGGGCGCCGGCTTTACATCGCACTGGTACTGGCCGGAATCGGCGCCAACCTGCTTGCACTGACTTCTAGAGGCACCGCCAAGCTGCTGGGACTGGATGTCGCGGGAATGCGTCCGTTCGGCACATGGTATATCCAGGCCGCGATGACCTATGCGATATGCGGAGCCATCGCCGGATTAATTGCGGCGTTCTGTTTTTTTCAATTTCGCAAACAGCAGTCTAATGCACAACAGGACAGGTAGGTCCTGAAGCGCGGGATTCCGGCAGCCTCGGATTTTCAATTGCTGCTGCCTGCTGGAAATTCCATCTTACATTTCTTTACCCTTAATACATTTAGACGGGATCAGGGTACGTATTGTGATTATTGTCGGAATCGATGATACGGATATTGTCGGCTCTCCCGGGACCAACCAGCTTGCCAGGGCCATCCTGAAAAAAATCGGTTCCGGCGCCCGCGACGCGATAATCATCCGGCACCAGTTATTCTTCGATCCCCGCGTTCCCTACACCAGCAAAAACGGTGCGGCCTCAATACAGCTGCCGCGTGTCGAAGCCGGGGATGTGCCTGCATTGGGCGAAATTATTCGCCAGGTCATGGCGGACTGGTTTATCGATGGGAGCGACCCCGGACTCTGCATGGCTGCAGAGGTTACCGAGGAAATGAAACAGTACGGCCTGCGCTGCAAAGACCGCGTGATTACACAGGAAGAAGCCCGGGATGTAGCCGCGCGGTCCGGCTGCTGCCTGGAAGGCCTCGGCGGGACGAACCAGGGAATAGTCGGTGCACTGGCCGGAGTCGGCCTTGTCGCCACCGGCAGCGATGGTCGTGTCGTTCATCGGGTATCCTGGCCCTATCCGGATGACGCATTTTCCGGGCCGCGTTCCATCGGGGAAATCACCGCCCGGGGCGTGCACGAAATCCGGCGCCTGGAATCCGACGAGCCGATATCCGAAGGGCCGGTGGATATCGGGAAGCATCTGCGGCCGAATTGGCGCAACGGCCGGATCGTTCTGTATGTCGAAGCCGCAACGGGGTCCGAATCCGCCGCTCCATGGCGCGCCGTTAAGATTCCTTAGATAAATATCATGATTTAATGCCGGTCAGCGTCTGGAGGCTTCAATCCGGGCTTTCAATCCTCTCAGCATCCTGCACATCTGTTCCGTCTTTTTCATGGCATCCCTGGTCTGGTAATTGCCGCCGGTTCTGGGATTCGTCATTTCTCCCAGCCGCATGACCGTCCGGCCCATGCCTGTAGGATTGCAGGGATCCAGAAGCGCCGAAGCGATGCCGTAAAGGCCGCCGAGCGCCTTGAGAGTATCCGTTGGAATCGGAATCCTGGCGGTCTCTTCGAGGAAGTCTCCCACCGGCCGTTCCAGGATATCGGGCAGTTCGTCCCAGAGACCGGGAACTTCGCTGACCGCGGAAGGCATCAGGCTGAGTTCCCTGATATTGTTGAGCAGGTACTCGCGGTATTCCCTGCGCTTCTTTGCGTTGGCGGCTTGACGCGCCGCCCTGATTGCGGCCAGCTCCTGATCCCGTTTTTCCTTTTCGGCCTTCTTCCGGTCCTCTTCCGCCTTCTTTCGGGCTTCTTCCTCCCGGCGTTTCTTTTCGGCTGCTATACGGGCACACTCCGCCCTCCACTGGCTGACGCACTCCTCATAAGCCCGGCGCGCATTCCCGGCTGCCGCGCGAGCTGTTCCAGCCGCATTCCCGGCTGTATCCGCCGACTGTTTCGCGGCATTGGCCGCCCCCCGGGCTTCATTTGCCTTCTTCGTCGCCTCGGTAGCTTCCTTGGCCTTCTGCTTCAGTCCCTGTTCGAGCTTTTCACGAAGACGGTCCGCTCCTTCAAGTCCGTCCATCTCTTTCCATTTCCCTTCCATCTCCTCGGCTGTAATTTCTCCCGACCGATAGGAGTCCCAGGCTTCTCGAAGGGCGACCCGTTTCAACTGGAGGTCCACACGCGTCAACCGCCTACCCGTGGCAGGATCTTCGATCCAGGAATCCCCTTCGTCCGGAGGCTGGGCTTCCTTCGTTTTTCGGGCGGCGTCGGTTTCAAGATCCCCCGCCGTCTTTTCAGCCGCATCCGCTTTTGCCCGGGCGCCCCTTGCACTTGCTTCCAGCGCAGCGGCTTGGGATTCCGCTTCCCACGCCGCCTGGCGCAATTCTTCACATGGCTTGGGTAGAGCCGTGCAGGGATCTTTTGTCTCCGCCAAGTAGTCGGCCAGCGTCATGCCGGTCGGAGAACCGGCGCCGACTGGTGCCGGAGCCGGAATCGTGAGCCGGACCGGCAGGACGGTTTTGTCCTGGGTGCATCCGGGTTCGCCCCCGCAGCTCAGGCAGTTGACGTGTACTTCGCCGGCATGGAGGCCGGCTTCGATGCCGTGGGTATTGAAAAATATAGGGAATACTGCGTTTGCTCCGCCCTCCACCTTCAGCTCTGTTTGGTCCGTAAATTCAATGAAAGGCAGGTTCTGTTTTCCTATCTTGAAGTCATGCGTTCGATGACACCGGTTCTGGACCGTGATGGTTGTGGGACGACGCTGTCCCTCCTCCAGTTTTACGTCCCAGGCAGGCAATGGTTCATCGGCAAAAGCCGGGGTTAATAGGAACGTAAAAAACCCTCCCAAAAGGAGGCTGACAGCTGAAATTTCCAGTACGGTACGGTTCGATGATTTCTGTGTTATGGCCAAAACATTTCCTCCCGAAGGCTTTTGAAGCAATAATGGACCGGGCGAACCGGCCGCCATGGGGACGTCGAATCTATTATTAATTATAGTAATGATATGAGAAATATGCCCGATTTTTAAATGATCTCTTCGAATTACATCTATAATCTTCGCGATACCGGAACCTGAGATCGATTCATTAAGGGAAGGTCGAGATGAAAAAGATATTGCTTCTGATGCTGTTTTTGTCCATGAGTTCTTCTTTGCCGGCTCAATCCGTGCAAATGGGCCCTTACACCGTTCATGTTTTGGACGATGGAGTGTATCGCATCGAAGACGCCAACGACGCCAATCCGGCAGGCATTGTCACGGATGATGCCGGGAACGTGGTCCGTATGAATAACAGTTCGGATATGTATCTGGTTGTCGGCGGTGAAAAAGCTTTGCTCATCGACCTGTCCAATGCCGTAGATTGGGACGATACGGCAACCGAGTCTCTGAGGTCTATTGTTTATGAGCGTGCAGGTACGAGGAAATTTTTTATAACCGTCACCCATAGACACGGGGATCATCTTGGAATGCTTCCCGCATTCAGGGATGACTCCAGGGCAAATTTCTGGATTCCCGCGACGGAATTCAGGGGGATGGATATTTTCCCGAAAGATCGGACGAAATTCTTTACGGAGAATGCGTCCATCGATCTGGGCGGCGGGTTTGTGATCGATTCCACCGAGGTCCCGGGCCATACCGATCATTCCACCATATTATTCCTCAGAGGTAAAAACCTGGTTTTTACGGGCGACGCCATAGGTTCGGGCAGCGGTGTGTGGCTTTTCAATAAAGAAAGCTTCTTCAAGTATCGCGATGGGATAGAGCATTTGATCGCCTATATCGAGAATCCTTCAAACCGAATCGATCCCGAAAAGCTGGAAATACAAGGGGGGCACGCCTGGCAGCGCGGTGAACTCGAAAAGCTTACCGGCCGGTATGTATACGATATGCGGACGTTGATTGAACGAATAGGGCAGGGGACGGCGGAAAGCGAACCCATGTCGGCCCCTATGTCCTTTCTGGATACAAACTTCAAGTTCGGAACGGCCACGATTACATGGAATAAAAAAGCGGCGGAGGAATATGCCGAATCTGTACGGGACGGATCGGATTCTTCAGTGACAGGCCGCTAGCGGGAAGCTGAAGAGTAGGGAGTTTCGCCGCCCGGGGTCCAGCGGCCGAATAGAATCGAGACTAAGGCCAGAAGAGCAGGTGCCGCCCCGGCAAGAAGGACCTGCCACGGCTGCCAATCCCTGGATAAAAGCATCCCCGCAAGCAGCGGGCCTATGATCGAACCGATTCTGCCCATGCCAAGCGCCCATCCGATTCCGGTAGACCGGATGAAGGTCGGATAGAATTGCGCCGCCAGGACATTCAGGCCTGCCTGGGCTCCGATTACCAGGAATCCCAGCATGAATGCCAGTATTACTACAAGCGTCCATGAATCCGCCGTCATGGCTATGGCTGCGATCAACAGTCCGCACAGTCCGAACTCGACGGACAGTATTCTGTAGGATCCTCCGAATTTAATCAGGAATCCTTCGCAAAAAGTACCCAGGATACCCCCCAGGCTGAAGAAGGACGTTGCGGTAACCCCGTCGGAAACGGACATGCCCGCGGCTCTGAGAAGGGCGGGCAGCCAGTTGAGGATCACATACATGAGAAGCAGGTTCATGAAGTTGGGGATCCACAAAAGAATCGTCCCGGCTGCGCGGCCCTCCGTGAACAGGAATTTTACCGATACGCCCTTGTGTTTGGCAGCCGGGGCCGGAAAGGAAATATCATCGCGACCGGCGGCTAATTCCGGTGCGATGGGTATCAGCAGTTTTGCGATTTTGCGGGGATCGCTCTCCCTCTGGGACAGGAACAGGACCGATTCGGGTAGCAACAGGATCAGGAGTATGGAAAGAACAAACGGCAGGATTCCTCCAACGTAGAAAACCGACTCCCAACCCCAGACGGGAAGCATCGCGGAACTGAGCATGCCACAGATAAATCCACCCAGCGGCAGTCCGCAGAAAAGTACGGCTACAAGAACGGCCATCATGCGTTTAGGCGTATACTCGGAAGAAAGTGCGACAACATTGGGAAGGGCGCCGCCGAGGCCCAGTCCCGTCAGAAACCTATAGATCAACAGCTGGTTAAAAGACGTCGCTTGGGCCGTCAGTATGGAGAACACCGCGAGCGTGATTGTGGAAAATATGATCGGCCACCTGCGCCCCCAACGGTCGGCGACCGGGCCGGCAAGCATGGCGGCGATCATGAGACCGAACAGGCTGGCGGAGAAGATGGGGCCGAAGGTATCGATCGGGATGTTTGTGCTGTCGGCGATGGAGGGCGCCAGGAACCCGATTGTCTGCGCGTCGAAGCCGTCCGCAAAAAGCACCATGCCGCACAGGACGAATGTCCGGACCTGGAAACGGCTTATGGGACTATTGTCGATAATGTCGCTTGCGCTTTGAACCTGAGGTTGATTACTCGATAACCGCTCCGTCGTTTCCATATTGTGGCGCTCCGTCCGGTATTACTAAAATCCGGATCATTCAACTGCAATAGCGGGGAATCGAACCGTCAATTAAAGAGAAAATACTTTTTCCGCGTTCTTTTGAAACAGCTTCTTCTTGTTCGCGGCGCTGATTGGGAATTTATCCGTCATGGTTACTTCCTCAACCCGGTATTGATAGGGGTAGTCCATCGCATAGAGCACCCGGTCCATACCGAGAACCGACTGGGCCATCGTGATGGCCGGCGCCCAGGGCAGACCGCTTGTCGTAATGTAGATGTTCCGTTTCATGTAATCGCTCGGCAGCATCTTGAGTTTAGGCCGGAATGCCTGGCGGTTGTATTCCTGCATATAGTCGATCCTGTAAAGCCAGTAGGGAAGGCCCTCGCCGCCGTGTCCGATGACGATCTTCAGTTTGGGAAAGCGGTCCAGGGCTCCACTCGTGATAATGGCCAGGGTGTGCAGGGCGACCTCCACGCCGAAGCCCATGATCGCCGTGTCCAGGCCGCGTTTCACAAACGGCTGGACCATATCCGGAGACGGCGTCTGGGGATGGATATAAATGGGAACATTTAAAGACTCGGCGGCTTCAAAAATTTCCCAGAACTTGGGACTGTCGAGATACTCCCCTTTTGTATGCGAGTTGATAACGGCTCCCTTAAGCCCCAGCTTCTTTACGCCTCTTTCAAGTTCTTTCGCCGCGGTTCCGGGGCTCTGGGGGGCAATGGCGGCAAGCCCCGCGAACCGTTTGGGATATTTACGGATCGCTTCGGCCAACTGATCGTTGCTGGCCGCAGCCAGGGATCCGGCTTTGCCCGCGCTGAAAACCTGCACGCCCGGAGCCGTCAGCAGCAGCAACTGCACATCGATTCCCGTAGCATCCATATCCTTGATGCGGGTTTCGCCCATGTCGAGAAGCCGGTCAAGGAGAATCCCTCCGCGTTTGACGAAAACTCCCCAAAGCGACAGGAATCCGGCATCCGCCGCCTTTTTCCTGATCAGTTCGCGATATCCATTCAAGATCTCCGGAGTGATCCAGGCCTCTTCCGTAGCGATTCTTTTATACGGGACTTTGGCCGGCGGTTTCATAGGCTGGTTGGGATCCGACATGGGAATTCCAACACCCGCAAATTTTTTTTTCGCGCTCATTGTTCTGCTGTTTTTCATGGAACCTCCTCGTTACCGGTGAGACAACTCCGGATTCAATCGTCCTATATGTCTCCATGCAGGGACTTTTCTATTCGCCTCAATATACAGGCGAATCGATTCTATGACTATGGACAATAGGAAGCAACGATCTGCTGCTTTTTTAAATTGGCATCTGATAAAAAGAGCAACGTATTAGGCGTATACACTGCAGGTGGACTACAATAGCCCGATCAATCGTATTAAATTTGGAGGCGGCTATGAGAAAAATTCCCGAGACATACATTGAGTTCACAAAACAGTATCCCGAAGTAGCGACGGCGTACGAGACCCTTGCCGGGGAATGCCATGAATCAGGACCTTTGAAACAAAGGGAACGGGCCCTGGTAAAGCTTGGCATTGCCATAGGATCCTGGACAGAGGGGGCTGTCCGCTCCCAGGTCCGTAAAGGATTGGATGCCGGACTGAATCCTGATGAAATCCGGCAGGCTTTTATATTAGCTCTGACATCAATCGGATTCGCGAAAATGATGGCGGCATTGACATGGGTGGAAGACATTCTGAAGCAGGAGTGAACCCGTTTCGAATTCCGGTAATTCGGTAACGGGGTGAGGGTGAAAATAACGGAACCGAAAGGGAGGAATGCGATGGAGAAAATCAAACTGGAGCTGAAGCCCGGACCGCTGCCCATTCTGGGCGCCTATCCGATTATTATGATCGGCACGAAGGTAGACGGGGTGCCCGATTTTACAACGGTGGCCTGGACCGGCGTAGCCGCGAGCGTTCCGCCCTCCATAACCATAGCCCTTCAGCATCACCGCCATTCATTAAAGGGCGTTCGTCGGCATATGAGCTTTTCCGTGAACGTTCCCGGGACCGGCCAGGTCAGGGAAACGGACTATTGCGGGCTCGCTTCCGGAAGAAGAGTGGATAAAGCGGCTGACTGCGGCTTCGAGGTTTTCTACGGCAAACTGGACACCGTCCCGTTCATCAGGCAGTGTCCCGTGAATCACGCCTGCGAAGTGATCCAGATATTGAATCTGGGCAGCCATGAGCTGATAGTCGGGAAAATTGTGGAAACGTTTGTATCGGAAGACTGTATGACCGATGACCGTCCCGATCCGGCCAAAATTCGGCCCTTTATGTTTGCCGGATTGGGATACTATTCGCTGGGAGAACATTGCGGGGATGCATTCCACTGCGGTAAAGCGGTAAATCCGACGGCGAAACTGGATACTCTGGATGAACTCAAATGAATTAATATTCTCAAAATACGAGAATTCCGAACAATACTAATTTATTAGTAGCTATATATGCCGGTATTGAGAGGCCAGCCGGGCTTACAATAAAATTATGATGTTTGCCTTTTTATTTTTTTCAATGCCGGACCCATGTATAATCATCTACTCATGTTACTTATATCCAGGCCAACCAATGAGGAATCCCCGGACCCCCTGAATGCCGTCGAGTTATTCCAAAGGTGTGCCGCCGACAGAGAAGATTCGGCCATATGGTTGGAATTTCTCAAAAGGTACACTCCTCGACTGAAGCAATTTATCAGCGGTATGTTGCGACAGGTCCTCGGATCTTCCAATAATGCTACCGACACATTCATATTGGGAAGTGTTCAGAAAAGCGACCTGTTCCAGAATATCATCGTTCGCCTGGTGGAAAACGATTGTGCCGCCATGAGAAGATTTTCCGGATCTACGGAAGAAGAGCTGTCGGCCTATCTGGCGGTTATTTCCCGCTCGGTGGTCATGGATGCCGTAAGACGGCACAAAGCCGTCAAACGAAGACCGACGCCAGACAGCGAAGGACTGTTCCCGCCTTCAATCGCACCCGGCCAAGCCTTTGCAGAACCGGAAATGGAACGGGAGATTCTGACCCGGGAACTGCTTGCAATGGCGCATCGATTTATTGACTCTCACTCCGGAAAAGTTTCAGACCGGGATCGGCTGGTTTTTGAACTGCATTTTCTTGAAGGCCTGTCGCTTCAACAGATCTCGCAGTGTAAGGGAGTCAATCTGACCAAGGGGGGTGTGGAAAAATTAATCAAGCGTATGGTCGACCGGGTTCAGCATCTGGCCTCGGCCGTTAAACCGGAGGCGACGCTGTCATGACGGCTAACAATTCATTCTCACAGGACCGTAAAAAAAATTGCCTGTCGGACGAGGATCTTTTTCTCTACATAACCCGGAAAGGAGATCCGGAAACGCTCGCAGGAATCGAAGCGCATTGTGCGGACTGCCCCGACTGCCGCCGGGCTCTGGCCGAGGTTCTGGGGCTTTTGCAGACGGATCCCAGCCGGCCGGCTGGAGAAATTCAGGAACCCGACAGCAACGAAATGCAAAAGACGCTGGATCTGATCCATGATGTGGCCGGAAAGGAGAGATCCCGTTTTAAGTTCGTCAACAGCCGTGCCTGGTGGCCGGTCGCCGCGGCGCTGATCCTGGGGGTTGCCTCCCTGGCATTCTGGGGATTGAAAGACCTTTATGAACGAAATAAATCGGAAGACTTTTATCTTCAGGCAAAATCGCTGCTGGAACAGCAGTATTCCGGAACGAGCCCCAGCAACTTGCGGTTGGATATGCCCTTTAATCCGGCGCCCATGGTCAGAAGCACAGATGGCATAAATTCGCGTCATCGGGCGGAGACTTACTTTTACCAGGCGCTGGCCGTTCGCGAAAATATGGGTGAGGCCCGCCTGGGGCTTGGATGCATCTTTTTAAATGAGTCGAAATTCAAAGATGCCGAAGAGGCATTCCAGGAGGTTCTTGATTATCGGAAAGGAGATGTGCGGGCGCTTATCGGACGTGGAGTGGCCCGCTATGAAGAAGCCCTTCAGGGCGATGATCCGGTGCGGTACCTATCCCTGCTGGAAGGCGCTCTCGAAGATTTCAATGAAGCATTAAAGAACGATCCCGATTCCCTCGAAGCCCTCTATAACAGGATCCAGGTTTTATTCGAGTCCGGATTGCATACGGAAGCGCTTCAGGAAATCGAGCGGTATCTGTCCCGGGATGAAGAATCCGTCTGGGCGGAGGAATTGAAGGCGCTGCGCATACGGATAAAAGCCAACAGCTCAAATTTTGTCGAAGAAGAAGTTCACAGGGCAGCCGTCGCACGCGACCCCTCCCGCCTGGAGGAAATTGCCCGGCATGTCCCGCATCAAATGCCTGCCGCCATTTGGGCCGCTATGAGGAACAGCCTGGCATTTGAGGATGCCGAAGAAGTTCCGGACCGCCCCAATGCGGAGGATCTGAAGTGGGCCGCCGGGATAATGGAATCCGCCTATAGCAGGATTACGGGGGATCATAGTTACGGGAAAATGCTCGAATATTACCGCGGGCTGTCATCTCCCCGGCGCTTACAAAAAAAAACTTCGGATGCGCTTTTTCAATCTCTCGTGAAACTGCAGGAGAGAAGCGATTATGAGACCATACTGCGTCGCAGCGGTCCGCTTGAACAGGAATATATGGATCTTCAGGATTCCTGGCAGCTTTACAACCTGCATCATCTTAGGGGTAACTGCTTCTATATAAGAGCCGATTTCAACAGTGCCGGCGAAGAAGCCCAAGAAATGCTTCGCATCGCCCGGGACCTCGATTCCCCCGAACTTATAGCCAGATCCCTCGCCGCGTTTACACCCGTAACAAATGAACAGAGAAAATTTACCGACACCATACGTCTCGCGGGCGAGTTAAGGGAAATCACGGAGGCGCACGGGCTGGATTCCTGGAGAAGCTATATCGGCAGTGCGTTCGGGTATCATTACCTGAAGCTGGGGCAGTATGAACGGAGCCTCCGGGAATATACCGCCGCCCTGAAATGGTCGTGCCGGTTTTCAGATGTCAGCGGAATCACAGATGCTTTGGAAAATACAGGCACCGTCATGGAGTGTCTCGGGCGCCTCCGGGAAGCGAAGTCCCTTTACGATTCCGCTCTTCAGAAGCTCGAAAAACGCTTTTCGGAGAAGCCCGAACGGGGGAATACCGGGTTGAATTTGAGATATTCGAATTTGATTTACAGGCAGGGAGAGCTTTCACTGCGTTCGGGAAACCCTGATGAAGCCATTTCGTTTTTTCAGAATTGCCTCGAGTCCGTCGGGGCCGACATGAATGAACTGCAGGCGAGAAGCCGGGCCGGCCTGGTGGAAGCTTTCCTGAAAAAAGAGCGAAACGAAGAGGCCGCCGCCATGCTGGATAAGGTCATGGATGCCGATTTGAAGCAGTATCCGGACACTGAGTGGAAAACCTGGCTGTTCCGGGGAAGGCTGTTGGAAGAATCGGAAGACTACAGCGGGGCGCTTGTGTCGTATGAGAAAGCGATTGGAGCCGTTGAAGGGATCCGCATGGATATAGATTCGGCGAATCTGCGGCGCTCTTTTTTCTCCGAACGCTTCGATCCCTACAAAGAAATAATCGATCTGCTCTACCGGAGAGACGGCAGCAGGCAAATGTCGCTGGAGTATGTGGACAGGGCGAAATCCATGACGCTCAAGGAGTATCTGAGCCTGCCCGATCCCGTTTATGGAACAGGAGCGAATTCGAACAAAATCGAAGGCAGGGAAGATCCATTCCGGATCATCGAGTATTTCTTTTCACAGGACAGGCTGCTGGTTTTTGTTACAGGGCTCGAAGACAGAATTATCGATACAGTTTCCTTGGAACTCTCCCGGGAAACTATTGACGGGCATGTACGGGCATTTATTGAAAGCGTCCGTGAGAATGACACGGATGATTTTATCCGCTTCTCGAATCTGCTGTACAGCGAGCTGGTCGCTCCGATAGAACGGAGCGCATTGAGCGGCTATGAGGGTCCTGTAATTGTATTGCCCGACGGTCCGCTGCACCTGTTGCCCTTTGCGGGCCTTCGGGACAGTCGGGGACGATACCTGATTGAAAAAAAGCCTGTTGTCTATGCTCCCTCCCGCAGCGTTTTGAGCCACTGCCTGGTGCTGAGCCGAAGCAAGCCCGCCGAAGGCGGAAGGAATCTTGTACTTATCGACGGGACCACGAACCTTCCCAATGCGAGAGAGGAAGTGCTCCACCTTTCCGGCTTGTATGGAAATAACGCGAGAGTCCTGGGCGTAGAGGATTTCGCCGAATTCGGGAAGGCTGTCTCGCGATCGGAGATCCTGCACTTTTCAGGGCACGCGATCTCAAAGCAGGGGGAACCGGTCCTGATGCTTCAACAATTTCCGCGCGAAACATATCTGGACAGTAACGAAATCAGCTTATGGAAACTGCCTCAATGCAGTTTGGTGAATCTGGCGGGCTGCAGCACCGGAATAGGCCCGATTTCCGAAGGCGAATCTCCATGGGGCCTGGTGCCTGCGTTTCTGAATG
Source organism: Acidobacteriota bacterium (assembly GCA_016934295.1). GTDB lineage: Bacteria > Acidobacteriota > UBA6911 > UBA6911 > UBA6911 > UBA6911. The sequence continues at coordinate 16,496 of JAFGTD010000297.1, read as the reverse complement.
CCGGCACTCCGGCTATAGTGGCGAGTTTGATGCAGGTGGACGATGCGTCCACCAAACTTTTGACGCGTCGATTCTACGAGCTGCTTCGGGAAGGAACGGATAAAGCCACGGCTCTGCAGAAGGCCCAGACCACCCTGCTGCACCAATCTTCCAAAGAGATGAAACCCCTGTCCTGGATCCCCTATATCCTCATCGGCAATCCGCTTTAAGAAGACTTTCAATTGTAGTTAAATAGTCATTACCTGCTGCCGTAGCTGGAAGCAGATAATACCCGCCTCGATTGCTTTGGGAATCTTTAAAAAAAAATTATTTTCAAATCCGCTAGACGAATCCCGGCACTCTGCGTTCTTGTTAATTAGAAAAGCGATTGTAGAAGCAAAAAAGAGCGCCCGAGTTGCGGCAACAACCGGGCGCTCGATTACAAATACCTTGGGTTGATGCTGATAATGCGGGGGTATTTGCGTTTTCGCATCCTTAACTTACCTCTCATTGTCTCCGCATGCAACCCGAGTTTTACATAGCGGAGAAAAAATGAAAATCACTAACGTATGCCTTTGTTTTGGTTTGTTTGTAATGCTGGCCTGGGTCCTGGCTCCCGGCAATGCTTTAGCGCAGATTCCCAAGTATCCCCCATGCTGTGGCCACGATACCGGGGCAGAATTTGAAGCCCTTACGATAACCTCATCAGGAGAATCCCCGGAACTGATGCAGGAACCGGTGCTGCTCCCATACAGTTTTAACGATCCCTGGGCGGAACCTGAAGCTCTTCCGGCATTCGAATCGATGCCAGCTCCGGATCCGGCGCAGGAACCGATACTGCCCCGAGCTGTCTTAATGAATCCGAAATGGAAACCGGAATAATTTGCATCGGCCCGTTGGGAGGTCTTTGCGGCTGAGTTAAACGTGTTTGGAGCTACTGTGTAAATGTCGCGCCTGTTTCATGGGCCGGAATAGGTTCGTTTCTTTGATAAATGCTTCTGGTTGCAGCATGGGACCGGACGAAAGAGAGTCATAGAATATGGGATTTCAAAGTAGGACATATTGTGAATTGCTGCTTTTGGATGTGATTTACTATGAATTGCTTTGTGGCCGGTTGAGTCCCGAGATGGAATATCTTTTTGAAAAACACCTTGAGGATTGTCCTGATTGTAAAAAAAAGATCGCTGCTTTTCGCGGCGTATTAAAGGAAGACGGCACCGTTAGAAATTTCGGATGATCCAATCTATGGTGTAGAGCATTGTTACTCCAGAATTTTGCAGGCCGGGGTGCCTCCCGGGTCTGCTTCTTTTTGGAGAGTCGAAAACGCACGATAATTTTCCTCCCTTGTTCCGGCCATTCAATTTACGATAAATATCTGCAGTATTTTCTGTTGAAATACATTCCGGGTATTTCCGGTGCACCGTGTATAGTATAAAACCTGATGGCGCGGACCGCTACGCGACTCGCCATCGTGCTGGGGATGCAGGAGTCAATCCCGTCGGCAAGCAAGCTTGCCCCGGTCTTGCTCCTGATCCCCAGCACGATACTTTACATCTGGAACAAGGCATATGCGTATTGTAATAAAACTAGGTACGTCCACCCTGACTAACGGTACGCCCCATCCTGCACCGCCTCTCTTTATTGAGCTTGCCCGGCAAATTTCACAATTGCTGTCTTCCGGGCATCAGGTATTGCTGGTCTCATCCGGAGCTATTGCAATGGGGCGGGAAAGGCTGGGTTTTCCACGGCTGCCCAAAGATATACCAGCCAAACAGATGCTGGCCGCTGTCGGGCAACCGCGCTTGATGGCAATGTACGAGAAAATCTTCGGACTCTACGGGTTGACTTCCGCTCAGGTTTTGCTTACACGCGCCGAATTGTCGTCAAGGCTGAGTTACCTGAACGCCCGCAATACTTTAATTGCCCTGGTTGGAGAAAAGGTAGTGCCGGTAGTGAATGAAAACGACACGGTTGCCACGGACGAGATTCGCGTAGGAGATAATGACAATCTTTCGGCGCTGGTTTCTAATCTTGTGGATGCCGATTTGTTGATTTTTCTTACGGACCAGCCGGGACTCCATACATCGGATCCCCGGATCGATCCAAAGGCGGAACTGGTTCGGGAAGTTGTAACGAGGGAAATCCCGAGCGATCTTTGGGCGGCGGCCGGAGACAGCGATTCGGAATTAGGTACCGGGGGCATGGTAACCAAGCTGCAGGCGGCCGATCTGGCCAGACGATCCGGGGCGGCCTGCATCATCGCTTCCGGGAACGAGCGGGACGTATTATTGCGCATCGCCGAAGGTGAAAAGCCCGGTACCTATTTTAAGCCGGTCGCAACCTCCATGGAGAGCCGTAAACGCTATATCCTGTCGGCTCGACAGGCTCCGGGATTGTTGCAGGTGGATGATGGGGCTTTCCGGGCCCTACACCGGGGGGGTAGCCTCCTGGCGGTCGGCCTGGTTGCAGTCGAAGGGGATTTCGAGCGCGGAGACACCGTCCGGATTGTAAAAGCGGATGGGACCGAGATTGCCCGCGGAATTGTCAATTATTGCAGGAGGGATTTGAACAGGATCGCCGGGCGATCTTCGGACGAGATCGAATCCATCCTCGGGTATCACTTCGGAGATGCTGTCATTCATCGTAACGATATGGTGTTACTATAATTGAAGATTAAGGATTAAAGATTGAAGATTAAAAACAGGATGATGGGAGGGGCGAATATGATGGTTTTGGATGGGAATTTATTGTGATTCGAGAGGAATATTGCACCTGATTGTGAATCAATAAACTGAAATCGTAAGCGGGTCTATTTTAAGTGTTCGTGCGAAATCCCATCAGCTCCAATCTTCAATCTGCAATCTTCAATTTTTAATTTCCGGAGGAATTATGCTAACCGAAATGGGACGGTCGGCCAGGGCCGCATTCCGAAGGATCGCGAAGGCCGAAAGCACTGTAAAAAATGAGGCTTTATTTGCCCTGGCAGCATTGATAGAACAGCGACGCGACGAAATCATTGCCGCCAATAACCTGGATTTGGATGCCGCCCGTGCTTCCGGCATGAGCGATGCATTGATGGACCGGCTGATTCTTACGGAGAAACGACTTCAGGCGCTTTCCTCAGATCTGAGAAAACTGGCCGATCTTCCGGATCCGGTGGGCGAATGTTACGACGAGACGGTTCTGCCCAACGGTTTGAAATTACGCAGGCAGAGAGTTCCGCTCGGGGTTGTGGGCGTTATATACGAATCGCGTCCGAATGTAACGATTGATGTCTCCGGCCTGGTTATTAAAACCGGAAATGCTGTTTTACTGCGGGGCGGGAAGGAAACCCTCCATTCCAACCGCGCGCTGGTTGCGTTGGCGCAGAAGGCACTTGTGCAGAGCGGACTGCCCTCCGAAACCGTGCAGTTTATCGACGATCCCGACCGCAAGCTGGTTCTGGAACTGCTGAAACTGCATGACTTCGTGGATGTCATCGTGCCTCGCGGCGGAGAGAGTCTGCATCGTTTCTGCCGGGAAAACAGCCGGATCCCGGTGATTACCGGCGGAATCGGAATATGTCATATTTTCGTGGACGCCACGGCCGATATCGAAAGGGCCCTGCCGGTGATTCACAATGCCAAGACGCAGCGTCCATCCGTATGCAACGCCCTGGATACGGTTCTGGTGCATCAGGCCGTGGCGGCGAAAGCGCTGCCCCGTATCGTGGAATACCTCGCTCCTTCCGGCGTTTCCTTCCGTGCTCACGAGTCGGCGTTTCCTTTCCTGCTCCGGAGCGGTTCCGGGAAACTGCCGGATTCGGTGCAGCCTGCGGGACCGGATGATTTTAATACGGAGTGGATGTCGCTGGTGCTTGGATTGAAAGTCGTTGAGGGAATCGACGCCGCGATTGAGCATACAAACGCCCACAGCATGGGGCATTCCGATTCAATCCTTACCGAAGACAAGAATAGCGCATCCCGCTGGATCAACGAGGTGGATTCTTCGGCCGTGTACGTTAACGCTTCCACCCGTTTTACCGACGGCGGCCAGTTCGGTCTTGGGGCGGAGGTGGCTATCTCGACCCAACGGCTGCATGCCCGCGGACCTATGGGATTGCGGGAGTTGACCACCTACAAGTGGGTGGCGGAAGGGAACTACCACAGCCGGGAATAATCCATAATTTTTACGGACTGCTGGCTGTCGACTGTATTGTTCAAAGGGCGAACACAAGGTTCGCCCCTACTGTCACTCGATCCCATTTCCGTCAGATCCACAACCTAAAACAGCGCACTGACGACTGCAGACTGTTTTTATATTTTGTCGGCGGCTTCGATTGCCTTTTTGACTTCGCTTCTCCGCCATTGCTCGAATTCGAGTCGTTGCTTCGGCGCCTCTTCGTCGGGAAGCGCGTCGAGGACAATGTCGAACAGTTCCTGCAGTTCGTCTTTAAATTCGGGATGGCTGAATATATACATGCTGTTGTTCTTGATGCCTGCCAGGACTTTTTCTCCAACCTCCTCAATTTCCATGCCGGCCTTATGGATCTCGGGCAGCTTGTCCATCATCTCCTGGCTCCTGGCGGTATTGTCGGGTGAACTGAAACGGGAAGGACGGACCTTCTCACTTTCGTATATCCTGCTGTTGATCAGCCCGGGACAGAATACCGAAACCCCGATATTACGGGTATAGAGGCTGAGACGGAGCGCTTCACTGAGGCCCCGGACCCCGAATTTGGCTGCAGTATAAATACCCGCGGCGGGGCTGGGAAGGAATGCCGCCATGGAGGCTGTATTGACGATATGTCCCCCTTCACCGTGTGCCAGGATGCGGGGTATGAACGTCTGGATGCCGTTGACGACACCGCCGAAATTGACGCCCATGACCCAGTCCCAGTCGTTATAGGTGCATTCTTCAATCGGCACGAAAAGATTGATGCCCGCATTGTTGCAGACGACGTGGACAGGACCGAAAGTCCGTTCGGTTTCATCCACTGCCCTGGCAAACGCGTCGCGGTCAGTAACGTCCAGTTCAATGGCGTGGATGTCGGAATCGTTGTCGAATTGTGCCATCGCCCGGTCGAGACTGTCCCGGCGGATATCGGCAATGACGACCTTCATCCCGTTTCTGGAGAAGACCTTGGCCATACCCAGTCCGGCGCCGTTGGCGCCGCCGGTTATGAATGCTGTTTTTCCCTCTACATTTTTCATTTATTTATCTCCGCTGAAATACGATTGTCGGTTTGCCGGACATCCGGATCCATCTTGACCGCCGGTATTCTCAATCCGCGTGATTGCTCTTATTTGTATTACACGAAACAGGAGCATTATAACTTCAGAACTCCCGGTGCTCCTCTTGAAAAGACTGCAAAATAGAGCGTTTACTCGAGGGCCCCCTGGCAGGATGAACCGGAACCCGCGGTGCAGGCAAAGCAGTGACTGCGGACGACGATCTCACGCCGGGAAAGTTTCTCATAATTGAAATCGCGGATATGCGCCGGAGTGCCGTCCGAGAGAGACAAGTCGAGCACCTGGTTGAAGTCGCAGTCGAACAGCCTTCCGTCAACACCGACCGATAATGTTGTGCGGCACATTAGGTTCTGAACCGCTTCGGGATTAAAGGATTGTTTTAGAAGATTTATGTAGTCCGGCAGATTCCCGCTGCGCTTGAGAAAATCAAGATATCGTCCTACAGGGCAGTTTGTCAGGCAGTACAGGCTGTTAAATTCCACCCCGTAATCCTGGCGCAGCCTGGACCGGTATTCACTCTCCAGAGCCTGCTGGGATCCCGGCAGAAAGGCTCCGACGGGATTATGGACAAGATTAAGAATCCGTCCCGTTTCGGAGTTGCCGTATCCGCGCTTATTTAACTCCTTCATGGCGGTGATGATCCGTTCGAAGATGCCCGTTCCTCTCATACGGTCGGTTCGCTCCCGGAGCGGATGCGGCAGCGATAAGACGACTTCAACTCCGGTCTCGGCATAAATATCCAGATATCGCCGGTAGGGATCTTCCAGAAGTATCGCTCCATTGCTTCGAACCAGAAGTCTCTTTCCGATTCCGGCGGCCTCCTTTAAAAACCACTCGAGACGGGGATGCATTTCCGGAGCCCCGCCCGTAATGTCCAGGGTGGTGATTTCCGGTATTGCCGCTACCCGGAGACAGGCTTCCATGTTTTCTCGGCTCAGTTCCCCGGTTTGTTCCGGGGAACCTTCGACGTGGCAATGGCGGCAACAAAGGTTGCACCGACGCGTGACGTTTAACTGAAGTATTTCGATCGATTGCGCCCGCAGAGGATAGGCGGCGGAGCCCTTCAGCCGGTCCATAAAAGAATCGGTTTTATCCATCCGATACAGCAGTTCGTGCTGTTGCCGTAAATCCATTACATTTCCTTCTTTTTTACAATTTTACGCATCTGCGTCGCATGAACAAGGGTATCCCCGGCAACCATCGCAGCGCCTACATGAATCGCTTCCATCATTTCATCGTGGCCCACCCCGAGAGACAGGCACTTGTTTGTGTAGGCATCGATACAATAAGGACAGTGCCGGACCGTAGCCACGGTCAATGCGATCAGGGACTTTTCACGTTCGGTGAGTTTCCCGGCCGATGTTGCCCTGTCGTAGTATTCAAAGAACTTTTCTCCCTGCTCCGACGCATATTCGGCGATATTGGGAAAATCCTGAAGATCGTCTTTTTCGTAGTACTGTTGGCTCATACAATAACTCCTTAGATTAAATATTGAAGATTACAGATTGAAAATTGAAGATGATGGAGTTAGTTATGAATACTAACAATAGATCCTCCTGCAATTTCAGTTTCAAAACGCAATCCACCTCTCAATTCACTGTAAATTCTCATCCGAATGTATCATTTTTCTCCTGCCGTCATCCTGCTTTCAATCTTCAATCTGTAATCTTCAATTTTCAATTATGATCGGCATTCCGATACAAACGTTCCAAACGATGCATCGGGATTTTACAGACGAAGCCGGCGATCATTATCTGGTTGATCAGGGTGGTACGCAATACTCCCAGACGCTCCCATCGGCGAGCCGAAGTGATAGCCGGTTCGTGGAGAGTAACAATCCTGCCGCGCCTGCGAAGGCGTCCGACCAGCTCAAAATCCTCCATAATCGGAAGAGGCGAAAAGCCTCCCTCTTCTTCGAACACTCTCTTTTCCATAAACAATCCCTGGTCCCCATAAGGATACTGGAAGAAGGAGGAGCGGATGTTTGTAAAACCTTCGATCAGTCGCATGGCAATTCCGGAACCGTCCGTTCGGAATCGAAAGGCGCCCGCAACCGTACAGGGATCATCGAGAGCCTCCCTTGCAAGGTCCGCGCAGCCCCGGGGCGGAAGCGTGTCCGCATGCAGGAACAGAAGAATTCTTCCTTCAGCATGAGCGGCGCCTTCATTCTGTTGCCTTGCCCGGCTACCCGGGACCTTCAATACGACGGCCCCGGCGTTTGATGCAATTTCCCTCGTGGCATCGGTGCTTCCGCCGTCGGATACAATGATTTCAGCGCCGGATTCACCGGCTAGATGTTCCAGTGTGGGCCCAATCACGGCTTCTTCATTGTATGTCGGGATGATAACGGATACTTCAGGTTTTGCCTCGAAGACGGTATGGAAGCGACTTTCGTTTTTAAATGAAGCGAGATCTTCCGGCCGGTCCATATCCTGCAGAACAGGCAATTCCGTCAGTGTCAGTGCCAGATCCCGGATGGCTGAACGAGTCTGGTCGCAGACACGCGCGGTTCCCCAGTCCTTGTTGACGAACAGTTCCGGATGAGGAGATTTCATCCCGATAAGATAATATCCGCCATCCGTCGCGGGGCCTAAAACGGTGTCATGATCCTGCAGTCCCAGGAGCGCTTTTCCCAGGATCCCGCAGGAGAGGTCCGGAATATCGGATCCGACGGCCAGCACATGTTTCGCTCCCCTGTGAAAAGCGGATTGGAAGGCCGCCTGCATACGTTTTCCAATATCGCCTGAAGATTGCCGGACATATTGGATGTCCCGGCCCAACCATGCGCGGAAATCCTGGCGGCGGGCTCCGCTGTAACAAACAGCTATTTCTATATCCCTGGGGACGGATTCCGAACGGATGGACCGGACCCTTGCCAGAATAAGTTCGGTCATCCGTCGATGCAATCGAGCGGCTTCCTTTTGGCCCAGCGCCGGAACCAGCCTGGTTTTAACCTGTCCCGGGACCGGGAATCGTGTGAATATCAGGATTGTACGAGACATATTTAAAATTAAAGATTGAAGATCCCAGATTAAAATCTACGTTCCATTCCTGCCGACTGTTTGTTAAAAGGGCGAACACAAGGTTCGCCCCTACGGCCAAATGTTTATTTGCCTCTTTGGCGTTTCAACCACCATTTGAATAGAGCGGAAACATGCGGCGTCAGGCGGGTACGGTTGTAAGCGGCCGCTGCGCGGCGGATCGCCTCGGCCTGTGTTGGGTAAGGGTGCATTACATCGGCGAGGGTTTTAAGCCCGATTTTCCCGGCCATGGCGACGGATATTTCACTGATAAGATCTCCGGCATGAGCGGCTACGATTGTGGCGCCGACTATTCTGTCGGTTCCTTTCTTCACCAGTATCTTAACGAAACCTTCCGTTTCTCCATCCACAACGGCACGATCCACTTCGTCAAGAGTGACCTTGTATGTATCCGTTTCGATATTTCGTGTCCTCGCGTCTTCCTCGTAAAGACCGACATGGGCGATTTCCGGATCGGTATAGGTACACCAGGGCATATTCAGGGCACTGAGGCGTTTCCTCCCAAGAAACAGCGCGTTCTGTACGGCAATGCGGGCCGCGGCATCGGCCGCATGGGTGAACTTCCAATGCATACAGACATCGCCGGCGGCATAAATACGGGGATTCGTCGTGCGCAGGAAATCATTGACCCTGATACCCTTTACTGCGTCGAAATCCACGCCGGCATTCGAAAGGGAGAGGTTCGCGATATTGGGCCGGCGTCCTGTTCCAACCAGGATTTCATCGGCCACGATTGTCCGTTCTCCATCCCGGGTGCCGGCTATAATGCGTTTCTGTTCTCCGTCTTTTTCTGCACGTATAAGCCTGACGTCCAACAGAACCTTGATTCCTTCCCGTCTGAATTTATCCTCGATTATGGTGGAGGCTTCCGTATCTTCTCTTGGCAGAAGCCGTGTGTTTTGCAGTATAGTCACTTCCGATCCCAGGCGCCGGAACGCCTGCGCCAGCTCGCACCCGATGGGACCCCCTCCGATGACTGCCAGCCTGGACGGCAATTCGGTCAGGTTGAATATTGTCTCATTCGTTCGGAATCCGGCGCCGGCAAGTCCGTTTATGTCCGGATGAACCGGGGAGGCGCCTGTTGCGATAACGGCTTTGCGAAACCGCAGCGGAATCCCATCGACCGTTATGCTTTGGCGATCCCGAAAGGAGGCTTCGCCGAAGAAAACGTGCACGCCCAGTTCGCTGTATCGCCGGGCGGAATCGTTGCGGCTGATCCTGGCGCGCAGGCGACGGAGTCTTTCCATGACCGCAGGGAAGTCGGATGCAGCAACCTGGTGGGGCGTCAGACCGAACCGGACTGCGGAAGCTGTTTCCGCAGCCGCCCGCGAAGAACGGATCAGTGCTTTGGAAGGAACGCAGCCTGCATTCAGGCAGTCTCCTCCCATCAAGTGGCGTTCCACCAGGGCCACCCTGCCTCCCAGCGCGGCGCATCCGACTGCAGAGATAAGCCCGGCGGTACCGGCTCCAATGACAACAAGATTGTATATAGGCTCCGGTTTCGGCGGGCGCCAGTCTTCGGGATGCACCTCTTTCAGCAGTTTATTATTATGCTCGTCGAGGGGCATTCCAATACTGTCCCGGAATAATTCCATTATGGTTGTTTCCTTTCACGCTCCGGCACGGGATTCATGCGCTGTTTCAGCGCACGCCGGGCGATACGGGTGATAATAACCGTAATGGCCGCTGTAGCAATCAGGCCGATAGCGTATAGGATCCATTCTGCAGGCGTGCGGGACGGTCCGGCCCGTTCCCAACCTAATTCCGCCAGGCTGCCTGCAAGAGAACCGATATAAACATACAGTACGGTGCCCGGGATCATGCCGATCCAGGAAGCCAGCACGTAATCCCTCAAGGACACGCGGGTCAGGCTGAACGCATAGTTCAATAAATTAAATGGGAAGACGGGCGACAGCCGGGTAAGGCCTACGATTTTCCATCCTTCCTGTCCAACCGCCTGATCCATGGCCCGGAATGTCGCGGTTGCCTCTATTCTTCGTTCAACCCTGTCCCGCGCTATATACCGGCCTACGGCAAAAGCCGCTGTAGCTCCGGCTGTAGAGGAAAGAGACACAAGAATCGATCCCTTGACAACACCGAATACAACGCCCGCACCAAGAGTAAGGATCGTACCGGGCAGCATAAAGATGGTGGCGATCACGTACAGTATGAAAAAAACAATCGGGCCTGCCGGACCTGCGTTTTCAATCCATTCCAGAGCGTCTCTTAACAACTGCTGCAGATTGTAGTAGTGGGCCGCGGCAATCAATACAGCCGCCATCGCAGACAGGAGAAAGAGCTTCACAGCTATAGGAGCTTTTCTCGAAAGGATTTTGGTTTTTTCTTTATTATGAGAACTTTCGTTCATATATCTGTTCTCAGGGGGGACGCCGGTTAATTCAGCAATGTTTCCGGTTGACAGAAGCCTGCCTGCATCCCGTCGTGATGAAAAGATTTCGTGGGCGCCCAGGCCTGCAAAGTCAAATACCAGACTTATTAAAGAAGTGTAGCATTGTTTCATGCTTGTGGCCGCCTGTTTTCATGCATCCGTACGGTTGACCGGAAAATGCCGGTTGTGCCTTTATCGGAGCCCGCTGAACCTTGAGAGATATATGAAATAGCTGTACTTTTATGCGGACGCCAATGCATGTTTTAGCTAAGTGCTCGTGGTCATAATTGCGAATACGAGTACTAAGGGGAATGACAATGAGGGTAGAACCGTATCCGTTTGAATAGTCGAATTTCATTTTACCGTGCCCTTCGAATTAAGAGGCCTCCGTCCCGCCATCGCCGGATCCGCGGTGGGGATGATATTTGCGTTCCAGAACCTGGGGGCGTTTGTCTATCCGATTCTGTCAGGGAAACTGATCGATCTTTTCGGGCCGAACTACTATCCCTATTTTGCTGCCCAGTCACTCGTATTTGCCGTCATCTTCATGCTTGTTTTACGGTGGCTTCCCGAAACCGGATCCCGCGCAGGCATTGAATAGGAGACGCTGAAGAATCAGGCGGAACTGCTTCTTGGTTGATCCGTTTCCCGCCCCTGAGTATGATGGTTCCCGCCTGTATTCCAGCTGTCTTACAGTTCATATATCTGAAAAGGAGATCCCTGATGCGCATGAAAATCATGAATGTCGCCGTAATCGCAATTCTGTTGTCTATCGTTATGGGCTGTCAGGCGCCGGAATCCTCCAATATGGAGTCCCAGACCCCATGCGACAGGGCCTGCCTGGAGAACTATGTCGATCGGTATATGGACGCGATGCTGAACAATGAACCCGGCGGGACGCTTTTTTCCGAGGACTGCACGTTCACGGAAAACGGCGTGCGCCTGCCATTGGGGGATGAGGGCCTGTGGGCCGGCATGGTGGGAAAGGGCTCCTATAGATTCTATGTCCCCGATATCGAAACCCGGCAGATCGGGTTTTTCGGCACCGCCAGGGAGGAACCACAGGAACCCGATGGGGAACCGAGACCTGTCGCCATCGCGCTCCGTCTGAAAATCGAAAGCGACCGTATCTCTGAAGCGGAACAGATTGTAGTAAGACCGGAGAGCAATCTGCTCAATCCCGACCTGCAGCCGGGCCCCTCGGCCGCTGAGAGAATTGAAGCGATGGGCGAGCAACTTGGGAATCCGCATCCGATTTTCACCGAAGTCATTCCGGTGCAAGAGCGACCGACACGCGAGGAAATGATCGAAACGGCAAATTACTATTTTACGGGAATGCAGAAAAACGACGGGAAAGGCATCGGCGATACGGGCACCTATCCTTTTACCGACGATTGCGATCGGTACGAGAACGGCTCGCGGTCGACGAACGTGCCCCTGGCTCCAGGACAGGAAATGCCGGATCCTCTCGAGGAAACGGTGTATTCGTCCCACTGGGGCTGCAGAGAGCAGTTTGAGTCCGGCTTGATCCATTTTGTGACACGGATCCGCGATCGCCGCTTTGTCGCCGTGGATTGGGAACGCGGAATCGTGTTCAGCTTCTGTTTCTTCGATCATTCAGCCGGAAAGTCGCGCCATTTCACTACTCCCGACGGCCGCGAAGTGGTGGAAGGACCGGCGGAACCATGGACCTGGCAGGTGGCCGAACTTTTTAAGGTGGAAAAGGGCAATATCCGACGGATTGAAGCTGTTTTGCAGCGCTGCCCTTATGGGATGAACTCCGGATGGAGCACTTATGAGGACGGGCTGTCCGATAGGATCCAGATCATCAAATAGAGTGCGTGTGTTGCAGGGTAACCGTCATCAAGGAGAAATGGTTCAACTGCCAATAATCAAGCAGTACTGAGTTTCAGATTCTTTCCCCCTTGGCTTGCCAGGATTTATTTTGTGTAAGTACGTAGTTAATACAAGATAATATAGTGTAAATATGGTGTTTATACATGAGTGTAAAATCAACAATAAATGATTTTCCCAGGTTCCGGTCATTAAATACATGGGAGTGGCTATGCAAAAAGATCCTTTAAGGCTGTTTCTTTTTATAGTCCTGATTTCGGTATTCAGCGCAGCCGTCTGTCCGGCGCAAACACCCTGGGCCATTCTAGATGCTCCTCCGACGGGCGTGGCCCCTCCCGGTGAGGTGCTGCGTCCGGGTCATCTTGGGCGGGAGATCGGCAATGTCGAGCTTATGATCCATTTCTATCACGATCTCTTAGGCATGGGTCTGCTCGGCCCCCGGAGTGCACCGCGTCCGTTCGGAAGCAAGGATACCAATCCGGCGCTTCTTGAATTCGTGCAGATGGGGCAGGGAGTGCCGAATCCGATGGATGCCCGCAACCGCGCCGTCATTCTCTCGATCCCCGGTACTTCGATATCCGGAGGGATGGACATGGCGGTTGAAGCCATAGAAATTAAGAACATTGAATCCCGGCCGTACCGGCCCGCAATGAGCGATCCCGGCGCTTCTTATTTAAAGCTGTATGTACGCGAACTGGATAAAATCCTGGGCATATTAAAAGACGAGCTTGTTCCGGTAATTACAGCCGGTGGAGAGCCGGTAACGCTTACGGACTATCCCGGAATTGAAGGAAAGGTTCGTGCCGTATTCGTGCGCGATCCGGACGGTTATCCGGTGGCATTGATGGAAGTGACCCCCTCTCCGGCATCCACGGCCCCCGCCGAAAGCAATATCCTGGGAGCGCGCGTTTCCATGGTTGCGGACGATCTGGAAACCACCTGCCGCTGGTTTCAGAACCTGGTCGGTCCCGACCTGCAGTTCTGGGCTAGTTCCGAATATATCGGCGATAAAACGTATGTGGATTGGACCGGCACTTCCGGCCGATTCCGGATGGCGATGGCCTTGATCCCCGGTTCCCCGGTGATGATGGAATTCATTGAATACAAGGACCATCTCAAGAACTTCGTGCGTCCCCATATTCAGGATCCGGGCACAGCCCACATTCTGTTTATGTCTAAGGATGTCGATATCGTAATGCCGCGCATAAAAGCCGCGGGATTGCATACACTGAGCGCAACCGACGCACCGGTTTTTATCGGTCCGACGACCCGGTCTTTTTTTGTTCCTAATCCGGACGGCTTCTGGGCGGAATTCATGGACCACGGTGTAAAGAAAAAGCCGTAAAAAAAATTGGCGTCAGGCTGGGATTTCACTAATTTCCATGTGCCTGACTTTAATGAGACATGCTTATCGGAAATTAGTGAAATCCCAGCCTGACGCCAATTACTCTGTTTATTGTATTGGAAACAGTGGAGGGAACTGCCGGCCTGATAAAAATCCTGCCCTATAATTCGCTTCAACCTCCCGTGCAAAGTGTGACATGGCAGTCTCCCTCCTGCTTTTTAGAACCGCATCCAACAGCAGGAGGATTAAGCGATGTCAAAGAGATGGTTGATCTCTGTATTTGCAGTTGTGGTGTTTTGCCTGTCTTCCGGCAATCCGGTCTTACATGGTCCGGTTAAGGTGCTGGGACAGGATATTGAACAGAAGATTACCGTACTCAGTCCGATAGGCATGCCGCCTGAAATTCAATTGAAGCCGATGGCGCCCAGGCTGGATACACTTGAAGGCAAGACCGTCTATCTTGTAAATGACGGCTACCTGGGAACCGATATACTCCTGGGTGAAATGCGGGCCTGGTTCCAGGCCAATATGCCGGGGGTAGATACCGTCTACAAGGTGAAGGGCGGCGGAGGTTTTGCCGCGGAAGATCCGGCATTGTGGGCCGAGATTAAGGAGAAAGCGGATGCCGTTGTCATGGGAATGGGACATTGAAGCCTCTGTGTAGCAGCGGTCGTCGGCCACTGCGTCAACATTGAATCGGAACTCGGTGTGCCCACCGTTCCCCTCATCATCTCCGAATTTTACGAGCAGGTGAAGACCCATCATACAATACAGAAAGGGATGCCCGGTCTCCGTGTAACCTACCTGATCCCGCCGGTATGGGGAAAGACCGCCGAACAGGTAAGGAAGGACATTGTAGGCAAAAGCCCCGTAAGCGGCGAAGTGGTCATGCAGGAAATTGTCGAAAATCTTACGAAGCCTCTGACGGCTGAAGAGAGGAAGACCGGGACCATAAAGCCGTCGACCGGACCGGATCGGTTTACCGATACGCCGGACAACCTGCAGCGCATGTTCATGGAAAAGAGGATGACCGATTACATGCCGATCATCCTGCCGACCGAAGAGAAGGTAGCCAATATGCTGAAAGGGACCAGCCATGATCCGGATGCGATAGTCGGAAAGATGGCGGCGCACACGGCAATGCCCGGCGAAAACAACGTGGAAATTTTCGAGCACTGGTCCTATACGGTCAGGACGGTTGCTATCAACGCGGTCATGGCCGGCTGCAGGCCGGAATACATGCCGGTACTTCTGGCGGTGGCATCCACCGGGAAAGAAGCGATTTCGGTGTCCGACAATTCCTTTACGGAGGGCCTGATCATCAATGGTCCTATACGCGACGAAATCGGACTCAACTACGGCATCGGCGCCATGGGGCCGTTCAGCCAGGCCAATTCCACACTAGGCAGGGCGTGGAACCTGCTGTCGATCAATGCCGGAAACTGCGGCAGGGTGGGGACAACCTACATGGGGGTTGTCGGCAATCCCATGAACTGGAACAACGTGATCATTGCCGAAAATGAGGAGGAATCCCCGTGGAAGCCCTTGCACGTGCGAAAAGGATTCAAGTCGTCCGACAGCGTCGTGATGCTGTGTGAAGGGTGGGGCGTGCTTTCGGCCAAGAATTCCAGATACAGCGTCTGGGAAAAGGAGATGGATTTTTCGGGAACGCTTAAAAAGATCGTGGCCGACCAGGACAGGCTTTTCGGTACTCTTGCGGTTCTCAGCCCTCCGGTCGCCAATTTCATCAAGGAGGAAGGTTTCGATACCATTGAAAAACTGATCGAATTTCTGGCGGAGCCGGCGGAAGGAATGAAGATGCCTCCGAAGGCAAAGATGATGCTGCCGCAAGCGAAAGGTAAGCTCCCGCAAGGGAAGATGCCTTTTTTCATGGGACCGCAGATCGAGATCGTCGTCACCGGCGGATCGAATAACAACTACTGGAGCTATGGAGGCATGGCCTGCCGCCAGAGCGTTTCGATCGACGACTGGCGCTGATTTTCAGGCTGCGTGATAGTTGTCTTTGGCGTCGTAGATGAAGAATGAAGTCACGATGGCGACAATAAGAACCGCTACCGCGGTGGCGGTAAAGCAGAAGTGAAATCCCCATCGTTCGATCATGTGACCCACGAGGGGAGTGAATATGGCTCCGGTGTACTGCATGGTGGAGTAGTAAACGCCGAAAATTGTGGAACGGTTTTTTGCCGGAGTCTGGCTCATGATGAATACTTCGGTGACCGGCATACGGACCGCCATGTTCAAGCCCTGCAAAAACAGGACGAGAATCAGGGTAGGTCCCAGACTGACATAGTTGAAAGCGTAAATAATGATGCCGCTCAGAATACCCGTTGCGATGACAATCTTAACGCTGCCGATTCTGTCGGCGAGATAGCCTCCCAGGGGGCCGGCCCAGAGACCCGAGGAGAAAACGATCGCCAGCAATCCCCCGGCCAGTTCGTTGGAGACTCCCAGTTCATCGGTCATGTAAAGAGTAAGGAATTGCAGGATCGACATGCCGGCGCCGCCGCCGACGATGATCATGGTTAAGAAGGCGATCAGGCGACGTTTATAGCCCGGTTGCGGGGGCTTCTCTGCGTTGACTTTCTGTTTTACGCCTTCCACATGCGCCTGGGAGGTTTTCCTGCCAAGGTACGCAT
>JAFGTD010000296.1 GCA_016934295.1 Acidobacteriota bacterium | reverse complement strand
TTCTGTTAATTTCATCTTCTTTTCCATCCCTACCCTCTACACTAATATAACAGGGGTAAGGTGTCTCAGCATTATTGGCACAGAGGGCAGCATTCTGCTGAGTTTCATGCTCAAGAGAAAGAACATTATGACACAACTCTTGTAGTTGCCCGCTATTTGGCAATTCACCTGCAAAAACGCTGAAACAAATCGTTATACATAGAATAATGATACTAATTAATATCTTCATGATCTTCATTCGTTTAACAATAATTATACAGTCTGTATAAGCCGGAGAATGCAGCTACATATTTCCGCATAACAATTTAAGTCTAATTTGTTTATATTGCGTACATTATTGCATAACAATGACTTACAGGCAATATGCAATTTTATATTTAGAGTTTAGGCAGTCTGTATAAAACGGTTACAGCTTGTCGATCGGGCTGAGGCCCCCATGACCTCCTTTGTTCACAGCACATGGGTATAAATCATGGTCGTACTGATGTCCTTATGCCCCAACAATTCCCGGATGGTCCGGATATCTTAACCTGCCTCAAGCAGGTGCGTGGCGAATGAGTGCCGGAATGTGTGGCCATGGAGCAACTCCAAACGACTTCAGGTTTAATTGGCCGGATCCATCGACGTAGAACCTGAATCCGATCAGAAGTTATTTGAACCTCTCAAGCCCAGTGGCACTCTATTAACAATGGCTTTAATATTGTTTTTCCCGTTGCAATGAATGTAGTTCACAAGCCGGTAAACGTCGTCATAAAATAATTTACATCAGCATGTTTTGGTTGAGTCGATTTTCCCAGGCCCATCTACAGAAAATGAGGAAGAAGATGTTGAACAGATTCCCTGCATATCTTGCGATCCTGCCGCTGATGTACTGCGTCGCCGGCATCGCCGTCCAGGATGATGCGTCCCGGACAGAATCGAAGGGTGGCCGGGAGCCAAAGAAAATCAGGGTTGAAACCGATCTGCAGGAAGTTCTGGTTGTCGTTACGGACAAGGAAGGCCGGATCGTGGAAAACCTCGCCAAGAACGATTTCGAGCTTCTGGAAAACGACCGGCTTCAGGAGATCAGCTTTTTTACCGTTTCGGAAGTGGAAAGCATTTCAGACGCGAAATCCGCGCCTGAAGCGGGAAAACCGGAACAGCCGGCCGGAACGCCGGTGTCACGGGCAACAGAAAACGAATCGCGGTCCGTTATTCAGAAACTGGAATCCCCTCCGGCGAGAACAACCCTGCTCTTTGTCGACAACCTGCACCTTTCCTTCGGCAGTCTCAACTGGGTCAAGCAGGCGCTGCACCGTTTCATAAACGAACAGATGACCGACCGGGATATGGTCTCCCTGGCGACCAGTCATACGCTCGGCGTGGCACAGGAGTATACCCGGGACCGCCGGCTTCTGCATTACGCCGTTGAACAGATTAGCTACGGGGCTCCTGTTGTAGACTCCAGGAGTCTCTTTACACCCAATATCGCCGCCGGAGTCCTGGACGAAAAGCTGGATGAATCCATTGTGGCTCGTGAAGTTATCATTCAGGAAGATCGTATCGAGAACCAGGCGGAGAACTGCCCTTTAATTCTGAATTTAATGCGCAATAAAGCCACACAGGTTCTTTCACGGGCGGCCTACGACCGCAGAAATACCCTTTCGATTCTCAGGGCGTATGCAGAACAGATGACGGATCTTCCGGGAAAGCGGATGATTGTGGTCTTTTCCGAAGGATTCCTCATGCACGACAGTTCCGGAGTTCCCAGCAATCCCGAGCTTGAGGAGACCGTTCACCGGGCGGTTCGGTCCGGCGTAGTAATCTATACCATCGATGCCAGGGGCCCGCACACGCCTGTGACTATTGATGCCGGCAGAAGCTGGGTACAACCCATATCTCGTCCTCCTGTAAAGGACGAAGATCCCCGCTGTTACCTTCTTCCTACTCAAGACATGCTGCAAACCTATATCGACGGATTCGAATTGGAAAAACTGAACGGATTGCACACTATGGCCGCGGAAACCGGCGGCAGTCTGTACGAAGGCTCCAATAATCTCAACGATCTGCTCGGCCGCGCTTTCGACGCCAACCGGTACTTTTATGTCCTTTCCTATTACGTGCCGGAAGCGGAAGACACGGACAGGTTCCGCAAAATCGAGGTAAGCGTACGGAACCATCCGGAATACAGCATCCGGGCACCCAGGGGCTTTTCTCTGAAGGACAGGAAAATGTATTCTGAAGACGAGTCGGCCGGAACGCCGCAGCAGCAACTGCTTCGGGCAATGAACCGGCCGTTGCCCGTCACCGATCTCGGCGTATCGGCAACGGCGGACTACCTGGAAACGGAGCACGACGACAAAAAAGTGTCCCTGACCGTAAATTTTGTGGGAGACAGGTTCCGATACCGGCCGGAGGGTGGATTCAACGTGGTGGAGTTGGAAATCCTGACGGTTTTTTACGATTCTTCCGGAAAACAGGTGGATGGAATATCGGCACAGGTGGAAGGAAGGCTGACACCGGGAGGCATGGAGCGGGCCCAAACCAGCGGCTACCGCTTTTCCCGCCGCCTGGCGCTGGAGCCGGGAGTCTACCGTGCGCGCATCGGGGTTCGGGAAAAGGGTACGGAAAGAATCGGTACCGCCACAACCTGGATCGAGGTGCCCGGACTCAAACCGGACAGGCTGGAAATGAGCAGCCTGATACTGAGCAATCCGCTTGATCTGGAACCGTTCGAAACGGAGAAAATTGAGGTGAACAGCCTGGAACAGGTCCGAATGGTTCAGGGCGTGCCCGTATATGAAAAGGACGATATTTTCTACTATACATTTCGTGTCCATGCAGGGTGCGAGCATCCGGAAAACCAGGCTTCGGAAGAGCCGGAATTGCTGTTGGCGCGAGAAGTGCTGAAGGAAGGAAAGCCGGTAGAGACAGAAAAATGGTATCCTGTTAAAGAGGCAAACCTGAATGCGGACAGCAAGGGATGGATTGACCTGGACGGGGAACTGGATATCAGTCGATTCGATCCCGGGGTTTACGAACTGCGGGTCCGTGTCAAAGACGTGCGGTCAAACAAAACCGCAGAGCGCACGGCAGCTTTCGGCATCCTTTAATAGCAAGCGGCACCCCCTCTTCAGGCTGCAAGGAGACATAAATGATTCGGCAACAACGTTATGGATGGATGGCAGTGACTCTCTGTCTATCCTTGTTTTTTATTCAATCCGTCAGGGCCTTTGCGGAAGACGATGCCATGACCCCGGAAGCATTAATTGAAAATCACCGGGCATCCATCGGGGGTGCGGAAGTCCTGTCGAAGATCAAATCGAGAGGTATCAGCGGGAAGGCGTCCGTCAAATTTATCCTGGGTGCTACGGGAGACATATCCGCAGGCGATTTCATGCTTGTGTCGGAAGGGCCGAAGTTGGGACTTAAAATGACTTTTGGCGATATCAATTACCCCGGGGAATATTTTGCGTTTGACGGGGACGCTGTCACTGCGGGGTATATCAATCCAAGGCAACGGTCTCCACTGGCGGAATTCATTTTTCTGTATAACGCGGTCATGAAGGAAGGGTTCCTGGGCGGCGTCCTGTCTACAGCCTGGCCATTGCTGGACAGCGATGAAAAACAGCCCGCAATGAAATTGGGCGTAAGCGAAGTGGAGGATCAGCGGCTGTATACGCTGGAATATGGATTGTCCGGAAAACGACCCGGCAACATGAAGGTCCGCCTTTTTTTTGATATGGAAAATTTCCGCCACGTGAGAACCGAGTACAGAGTCCATATGGCCGACGATCTGACTGCCGCCCGGAAAATTCTCACAGCCGACGACCTCAACCCGTGGGATCCCGACAACAGGGAGGAAGGTTCCATTTTTATTGCCGGAGAACCGGGCCGGATGGCTCAGAAACCGACCATCATGGACAGCCTGGCCGATTCCAAATACCTGTTGGTGGAAAAGTACGACAATTTCGCCGACGTAGGCGGGCTGGCGCTTCCCATGAACTATTCGATCCATTATTCGGTCGAGGGACAGGGTTTATCGTTTATTGCGGAGTGGAAAATCGCCGCCGAAATCTTTACAAATAACGGAACTGTCGACCAGACATTCTTCACGGCTCAAAAGGACTAAAAGGCATCGCTTTCATTCAGTACGCATGTTCAGTGCGGTGGTGCCCGATTGAGAAAAGCGCACGGTTTTAAATAAACCGAATCCATATTCCCCGCTTGGGTACGCTTGTGCCCGGGGCAGGGTATTCCTTTTCCTTGAATCCATCTGCATGAATTCCCTTGTATAAACAAGCCCGGCCGGCCCTTATTCCAGCTATAATGAATGCTTAATTTCACGGATTGGAGAATGGCTTATCGAACAGATCAGCGGAAATACACTGGGCCTCAAGCAGTCGCAGCGGCGGGCCCTGGAGCGGACAGGCCGAAGGCGTGTCCCGCCGCAGCAGGTGGTGTCTCCGGAGCTGGCCAAACACATGGCGACAGTATCGAGAGAACTCGGACGACAGGTCGGCGTCCTGCTCTCCAGGGAGGGAAACATCAGCCATGTGATCCTGGGTGATGCCACACACCTGGAGCTGCCGGATATCGGCCGGCTTCGCGGGGGCGCGGGGCGATTCCGGGGACTTCGGCTGGTGCACACACATCTTCGGGGAGAATCCCTGACGCAGGATGACCTGAACGATCTGGTGCTGCTGCGCCTGGACCTGGTCGCTGCGATCCAGGCGGATAGCGACGGGAATCCCGGGAAAATCGAGCTGGCGCATATCCTGCCCGGGCAGGAAGAGGACCTTCAGGACAAAGAGCCCTTCCGCAAGGTCGAAGCCCGCGATATTTATCAGCTCCGTTTCAATTTTGAAGAGGAGATCGAGGCCCTGGAGAGCGAGTTTTCCAGGGTAACGGGAAGACGCCCGGAAGAGACGCAGAAGGAACGCGCCCTTATCCTTATCGTCAGTCGGGCAAAAACCGCCCGGGTAGAAATCACGGAACTCGTACGGGCGGCCGGGGTCGATATCGCGGAGATCCTGCAGTTTTCCGGCGGCAGGATCCATCCGCGCACCATCGTGGGCCAGGGAAGGCTTCAACGTATCGCGCTTACCGCAATGCGATCGAGCGCCGACGCGGCCATCTTCGACATCGACCTGAAACCCGCCCAGGCCAGGGCTTTTGAAGACAGCACCGGGCTGAAAGCCGTCGACCGTACCCAACTGATCCTGGATATATTTGCCCAGCGGGCAAGCAGCCGGGACGGCAAACTCCAGGTGGAGCTGGCCCAGCTGAAGTATTCCCTGCCGCGCCTGACGGAAAAAGACGCGGGGCTGTCCCGCCTGGTCGGCGGCATCGGCGGAAGGGGGCCGGGTGAAACCGTTCTCGAAATCGGCCGCCGCAGGGCGCGGGACCGTATCCGCAATCTGGAAAAGGAGATCGACAGGCTTTCCCGTCAGCGCAGCGTGCGCCGACAGCGCCGGATCCGGCAGGGTCTCCCGGTGCTTTCCATCATCGGGTATACAAACGCAGGCAAAAGCACCTTGTTGAATGCACTCACAGAGAGCCGCATTGATACGGAAGACCAGATGTTCGTTACACTCGATACAACTTCCAGGCGGCTTCGTTTCCCGCGCCACGGGGATGTCATCATCACCGACACGGTCGGTTTCATCAACGATCTTCCCCCGGACCTGGTTGCCGCATTCCGGGCGACACTGGAAGAGCTGGCCGATGCGGATCTTCTGCTTCATGTAGTCGATGCTTCCGAATCGAACCTGGAGAGAAAGATAGAAGCCGTCAACAGGGTTCTGGCGGATCTCGATCTCAGGTCGATTCCCCGGCTGCTCGTAATGAACAAGGCCGACCGGGTGTCGTCCTCCGTTATCACCGGATTATGCCGGCGCTACAACGCCGTTGCCGCCAGCGCCCTGAAGCGCGAAGGATTGGATCGTCTCATTAAAAGGGCCGAGTCTATCATCAAAGAAAACAAGTAATAATTATAATTTCGGTGACTGTCACCGAAATTAATTACTCCTGTTTCTGCTTGTAGGGCCGTAGGGGATTGTGCTAAAAACAGCAAAATCATGGATATATTGGACAGGAGAGTAGGAAGGAATAATCAATCGGAATAGACGATTTTTAAGGGAAGGAGAAACGTGAAAAGAACGTATTTATTTACCAGTTTTCTGCTATTGACAGCAACTCTTGTACTATCTGCAGGATGCGGGACCGGAGGCAAACTTACGGTTCTCAATCCGGCGATCACGAGCGAAATGGTGGACCGCGAGCCTTTGAGCCCGCGGCTTGACACGCTTGAAGGCAAAACGGTCTACATGGTCGACATCAACTGGGGCGGACCCGACGCAGCCTACAGCGTGTTCGAGGAAATGACCGCCTGGTTCGACCAGAATATCCCTTCCGTCAAGACGGTCATCAAAAGAAAAGCCGGGATGTATTCAATGGACGATCCCGCTTTATGGAAAGAGATCGCCGCCAATGGAAATGCCGCCATTATCGGCATATCCGGTTGAGACGGCTGCACGTCGGCCGTGAGCCAACATGCAAAAACTCTCGAGAAAATGGGCATCCCCTCTATCGGCGCTGCGGGCGCCAATGTCGTCAACTACGCGATAGGCTACAACTTCCAATACACCAACGGCATGCCGATCCGGTACGTCGGCGTCCCGTTCCCTGTCGCCGGACAGCCCAAGGAAGTCCACCACCGCTATGTTTTTGAAAGCAATGATGTCGTAAGCGGCAAACCGATGATGGAGGCCGTTGTCGACGCTCTTACAAAACCTTTGACCGAAGACGAGCAGATCACGGGCCAGCCTCCCGATGCGGTGGTGGAGCCGAGGCTGCTTCCACCGGACACGGAAGACAACCTGCAGCAGTTATTCAAGGACAAGGATTGGACCGACTACAATCCCATAATCCTGCCAACCGAAGAAAGGGTCGCCGCCATGCTCGCGGGTACCAGCCATCCCCCGGACAAGGAGGTCAAGCTTCTTTCCTGGCCGGGAGGAAGCCGTTCCCTAACGGTTGAAAAAGTAGCCGTCAACGCCGTCATGGCGGGAGCGAAGCCGAAACATTTCCCCCTGATCCTGGCGGTCGCCACGGCCGTTCCCTTCGGCAATTCCACCAGTTCCATGGCCAACATGATTCTGGTCAACGGACCCGTGCGGAATGAAGTCGGCATGAACTACGGCGGCAATGTCATGGGACCGCACAGCGAGGTCAATGCCGTACTCGGCAGGGTTTTCACATTAATGTCGAAGTCTGCGGGAAATCTGCACGCAGGCAAAACGACCTTCAGTACGCTCGGCAGCAATCTCCAGTACAACAACCTGTGCATCGCCGAGAACGAAGAAGCCCTGCCGGAAGGCTGGAAACCCGTCCATGTGCAGAATGGCTTTAAGCCGACCGACAGCGTCGTTTCCGTCGGCACCGGCTGGAGCTATATTTCCAGCGTAGGTGAAGTCCAGATTGCCTATCCGGCCCAGTTCCTGATGCGGGACTACATGCGGTCTCTCGCAGGAATGGGCGCCTCGGTCATCATGGATCCCACGGTGGCCGGACTTCTCAGGGACACCCAGGGATTCAAAACCAAGGAAGAACTCAGTGAATGGCTGGCAAAGAATGTGAAGAAAACCGTCGCCTCCTACTGGGGCAACGGCGTCGTTTCCACGATGAATGCTTCCATGGCCATCCAGGGTCTCGAGCCTTATGCATCCCAGAGAAAATTGCCGCCGAATACTTTAATCAATACATTCCAGCCAAGAAGCGTCCAGGTGATTGTAACCGGCGGCGGAATACAGACCACGTGGTTTGTCACCGATTTCAGGGCCGGCCGCGGCACGCTGGTCGATGACTGGCGGTAAACGCAGAAACATTTGTCCGCAGGGGCGAACCTTCCGCCTTCGCTCTTCGAGCTTCGGCGGACAAGTTGGTGTTCACCCTTTCACCTATATGCAAAAAGCCCCGGGCAAAACCCGGGGCTTTTTATTTTGAATATTTAAAAAGGCGAGCAGAGGGCGAACACAAGGTTCGCCCCTACGATTGTCTTTTTATCTCCACTCGTCGATATTGACGGATCTGCCGGGCATCAAACCGCCTGCCATCCAATAGTTATTGTTGGATGCGCCGGTGACGATAACATGAAAGTTGCCGCCCATTCCAAAGCCGCCGAATTTTGCAGCCGGTTTCCCAGCCGGTTTGCCGGCCGGTTTGCCGGCAGGTTCTCCAGCCGGTTTGCCGGCCGGCTTTTTGCCGGGGCCACCAAAACCGCCAAAACCGCCGCCCGCCGAACCGCCGGTCACAAATTCAGTGAACTTCTCCACCGTATCGTACCCGTCATCCGCGATGAAATCGGCAATGGGCGGACTCAGGATTAATACAGTTCCGAACAACCCGGGCGATTGTTGGGCATAGATGTCTTTGGCAATTTGAGGATAGTTCATATCAGGTCCCCAAGCGTTGACTTTCCAGTTTGCCGCGGAAAGAACGCCCCACCCGCTGAACAGCGTGACGATATTTTCGCCCTTCTGGAAACCTCTCCTGACTGAAAGAGGCTGGAAGGGAGACATCTCCTCATTTTCGGCCATGATCGTAGCGAGCGCGTTCTGGGCATTGCCTACCGTGCCCATGTAGGTCGTCCCTACTTTCCCGCAGTTTCCGCCGTTGATGGACAGCAGGTTCCAGGCTCTGCCAATGGCCGTATTGGCATGGGCATAGGGACCCACGGCCCCCTCCTCGTAATTAAGCCCGATTTCGTCACGGATGTCGCCGTTGATTACGGCGGCCGCCGCGAAGCCGTTGTCGGAAACATTAATAGCCGTCGACCCGGTTGAACCCAGAGCCAGAATGACCGGGAAATACTCCGGTTTGGCGCCGGCCATGACCGCATTGATGGCTGCTGTTTTCACCGTATAGGTCCAGGTCTCACCGGCCTCGGAGCCCGGATTCATTCTGCCGAGCTGTTCGTCCGGATCGTGGCTGGTGGCTTTCAGCATTTCTGCGACCTTTTCTTCCGTCGGCAGGATCACGGGCATAAAGTCGGTGTATCTCTTCTCGAGAAACAGCTGCTGGAGTTCGTCGGCAGTGCCGGTGTAAGTAGCCGGCCCCATATCCCGCTTTAATTCTCCCATTTTCTTTTCTTCGGCAGTCAGGGGTTTGGTGAGACTTTCCACCAGTTCCTTCATCACCGGTTTCCCGTTAATCGGATTGTTGCCTTCAACAATCTGCTTCTTGAGCTGCTCATTCGTTTTCGCCCAGACCGGGCCGAGGAAATACTGTATCCGGAGGCCGGGCATGCCGTAGTTGAAGGATACCTCCACTTCCTGTTCAAAAAAATCGTGAATGATTAGAGGTATTGCAGGCTTTTTAAGAGTAGATTCGATATCGATAGAGAGGCGAACCGCCCCCGGGGCACAGACACTTCAATGCCCCAGCCCGACGATCGCGGCGTCCGCTTTCTCACCGATCTCCGCCATCACGGCCGGAGGTATGTTGGTCATTGACCCACGAGCCATCACGATGTTGGTCTTGGGGTAGTTGGCCTTGAACCAATCCGACATTACTTCCATAAGGCGATCGGTTCCGATATAGCCGGTATTTACAAAGTAGATGGTCTTGCCATCCAGGGTATCCAGGCGCGGGGCCATTTGCTTAGCCTGTATTGCCGGCGGTGTTCCCATCGGATTGAGCACGGTCATTTTTTCCGTGGACGCCGCCTGCACCTGGTCATTCATTGTTGGAAAGCTGCAAAACAGGCCCAGGCAGAGCGCTGCAATGCCAGCTGCAAAGATAAACCGCTTCATACTTCAATCCTCCTTATTGTTGAAACAAACTACGCAGATAACCCGCATTTTCCCCGGGTCAAACAAATTAATAAGACATCCAAATCCTCTTATATAGCGACGGTTTCACTCTAGGCAGTACACCCGGACATGTCAAACAAATTCCGCGTCCGGGTGCATACCTGAAAAAGGGGCGCACGAACGTGCGCCCCACTGCGGACCGTCGACTGAATTGTTCAGAGGGCGAACACAAGGTTCGCCCCTACAGTTATCTTTTTATCTCCAGTTGTCGATAGCGATGGACTGGCCCTCCCTCAGACCGCCTGCCATCCAGTAGTTGTTGTTGGACGCGCCGGTTACGATAACCTGAAAGCCGGGGCCCATATTAAACCCACCGAATTTTCCCTTCGGCTCTGGTTTCGCCGATGCGCCGGTCACATATTCAGTGAATTTCTCCACCGTATCGTACCCGTCATCCGCGATGAAATTGGCAATAGGCGGACTCAGAACCAACACAGTTCCGAACAGCCCGGGCGTTTGTCCCTCATGAATGGCCTTGGCCATCATGGGATAGTCCATAACGGTCGTCCACTCGTTGACTTTCCAGTTCTTGGCGGAAAGGATACCCCATCCGGAAAACAGCGTGACGATATTCTCGCCCTTCTGGAAACCTTTCCTGACCGAAAGAGGCTGGAAGGGAGACTTCTCCTCATTCTCGGCTATGATGGTAGCGAGTGCGTTCTGGGCATTGCCTACGGTGCCCATGTAGGTCGTACCCACTTTGCCGCAGTTTCCGCCGTTGATGGACAGCAGGTTCCAGGCTCTTCCGATAGCAACATTGGCATGGGCATAGGGGCCCACAGCGCCGACATCGTAATTCAATCCGATTTCATCCCGGATGTCGCCGTTGATGACGGCCGCCGCCGCGAAACCGTTGTCTGAAACATTAATGGCTGTCGACCCGGTCGAACCCAGCGCCAGAATGACCGGGAAATACTCCGGTTTGGCTCCGGCCATCACCGCGTTGATGGCGGCAACCTTTACCGTATAGGTCCAGGTTTCTCCGGCCCCGGAACCCGGAAACATTCGGCCCAGCGGCTCGTCGGGATCGTGGCTGGTGCTTTTCAGCATTTCATTAACCAGTTCTTCCGTAGGAAGGATTATCGGCATAAAGTCGGTGTATCTCTTTTCAAGATACAGCTGCTGCAGTTCGGCCGCCGTTCCGGTGTAGGTAGGCGGTCCCATTTCGCGCTTTATCTGCCCCGTCCTTGTATCTTCGGGAGCCAACGGCCGGGTGAGCTTGTCGACGATTTCCTCCGCAACTTTCTTTCCCGTAAGCGGATTTATGCCGAATACTACGGATTTGCGCAACTGCTCGCCGGTTTTGGCCCAGACAGGCCCCTGGATATATTGAACACGCATTCCAGGCATCCCTCTGAACCTGGAGACCCCTATTAACTGCTCTTCAAATTCTGCAAGAGCAACCGGTATTGCGGGTTTTTTAACTGTTGATTCAAAATCTATAGCTTGCTCGGTGACCCCGGGCGCACAGACACTTCAATGCCCCAGGGGGATGATCATTGCATCGGCCTTTTCCGCCATTTCATCCCACAGAGCCTGGTCCCCGCCTCCCATACCGCCTCGTTTATCTTTATATACAAAGGTTGTATTGGGAAACTGTTCGCTGAATCCTTTTTGCATTTCCGCGCACAGAATGTTCGAGCCCGGATAGCCGTCATTCACGATGTAGATGGTCTTGCCCTCTATCGTGTCCAGACGGGGCGCCATCGGCTTCAGTTCGATAGGGGGCGGTGTGCCCATCGGATTGAGCACGGTAATTTTTTCCGTGGACGCCGCCTGCACCTGGTCGTTCATAGATGGAAAGCTGCAGAACAGGCCCAGGCAGAGCGCTGCAACGGCAGCTGCGAATATATACCGCTTCATTCTTCAACCCTCCTTAATTTGTGGAAACAAATTGCGCAAATAACCCGCATCCCCCGGGTTAATCAAATTTACGAAGTATCCAAATCCTTTTATTAGGCGATGGTTTCACTCTAGGCAGTCCACTCTGCCGTGTCAAACAAATTCGATGGGCGGCAACGCCCCCCGAAGTGCGGGAAAGGTGCTAACGTGTGAACGTGCTAACGTGCTAACGTACTAACGTACTAACGTGAAAAACCTTGCCTTTAAATCAGTCTTGCTGACGGATGAATGGAGAAGGCATTGAAACAAAAGGTGCTTGGTTATCAATTCACTAATTTCTGTTTTTGTTTCTAATGTAAAACAGTTGCCGTAAAATTGGTAAATTAATAACCAGATACTATTTTTCAAAATCAGGGTACAGATGACAAACCAGGAAGATAAAAACAAATACTGGGTATTGGAAATAAAAAAATCCTTCCGGGTTTGGGTTATACGTGGTTCTATTCTGGGTACATTTTTATTTTAAATCGCTGTAGGTGCTGCAGGGGGAGGGCATGGAACAGGCGTTCCTTTACTTATCTTCTTCCCTATAAGTGTATTTTTTGTAGCGTCCACTTTGAAATCTGAGCTTCTATTTACTGCAGTAGCCCTGCTTCAGTTCCCAGTTTATGGAACAATAATAGGTACTTCAAAATCCCGACCGCAAAAACGGAATGCAATCATAATTCTTGCAGCCATTCATATTATTGCAGCTATCGCCGCGGCACACATTTACGGCGACAATCTTCCCTAATTTCAAATTTAGGGTCGGACCACGATAAATTACTGATAAATAAAACGATAGGCCAGATTTAGCTCCTAAATTCACCCCTTAGAGGCAAAAAAACAGGCCTTTTTCTTCTTCTAGGCCAAATATGTTTTTGAGTTTCTTCCCCGGCAACTTCCCCATTTATCCATCAGCCTGGCTGCTATCAGGGCATAGTTTTTCACGTTAGCACGTTAGTACGTTTCCACGTTTCCACGTTCACACGTTCACACGTTTCCACGATGTTTTATTTTTTTATGTAATAATTGGGAGTGCCGCACGTTTGGGTAATTGAGGTGACCGGAATATGGGAACATTTCAAAGTCTCGCAAACGTGCAGCCAATTGCTATGACATCGTCGACGAGCATTACCGAACTGTACGAACGCCATTATATGGCCGTATACCGCACGGCTCTCCGTGTCACCGGGAATCCGGCCGATGCCGAAGACGTTCTCCAGACCGTTTTTCTCCGTATTCTGAACCGGGGGGAACGATCGGAACTGGAATCCATGCCGGAGGCCTATTTCAGGCGTGCGGCTGCAAACGCATCCCTGGACCTGCTTCGTTGGAGGATCTCTCACGCCGAGACCGAATTGAACGAAGCATCCCCAAATTTCTCAACAGAGGACAGATCCCTTCTGAAAGAACAGCTGCGGTGTGCCATCGCCGCGCTGGAGAAGGACGATGCGGTCCTGTTTCTGTTGCGTTACGTTGAAGGATTGTCCAATGGAGAACTGGCGTCCCTGTTCGGACAGGAAAAGAACAATATCGCAGTTCGGCTGCACCGGATACGACAATCCCTGCAAGTCGAAATGGAACGTCACTAAGGAGGTTCGCGATGTCGGAAGATCGCTTGGATAAAGCAATTGACGCAATGAAAAACGAATCTGTCGATCCCGAAAAGCTGGAGATCGCACAAACACGCGTCCGGCAAAAGCTCGAAGAAAAAGAAACTTCGGTATGCGGGGAATTCCAAACGGATTTCCAGGCTTATCTTCAGGGAAGCCTGCCCGCCAACCGGAGCCTGTTGCTGGAAGACCACCTGGGCCGCTGCCCGAACTGCCGTACGCATCTGGCCCGATTGAAAGGGAACCATAAAATTGCTGCAATGCCCGTAAGACAGGCTTCACGTTGGCCGCGCCGGGCCGCCTGGCTCGCCGCCGCCGCCGTGATTCTCTGCGCTCTTTACCTGGGCCGCGACACCATCTACAACTCCCTCGTTCCTCAAGGCGAAGTCGCCACTCTGGATTCCGTCGACGGCAAAATATACCTGGTTGCCGGCGGCATTCTGAAACCGGGCGACGCTATAGGCCGGAACGATATCGTGCGCACCTCGCCCGGCGCGCATGCCCGGCTGCGTCTGAAAGACGGATCGCTCGTCGATATCAATGAAAGTACCGAACTCTCCATTCAAAATGCCCTGAGCGGCCGTTCCATACAACTCAAACGGGGCGACATTATTGTCCAGGCAGCGAAACAACGCCTGGGACACCTGCGGGTGCAAACGCGCGATTCTCTGACTTCGGTTAAAGGCACGGTATTCGCCGTCTCCTCGGGAATCAGCGGCACCCTGGTTTCCGTCGTAGAAGGCTCGGTAGCGGTATCCTATTCGGGAACCGACATCCTCCTCAGTCCTGGAGAACAGGAAGCCACGAATCCGGTCCTCGAAAGTTCGGTCGAGCAGGCGATATCCTGGAGTCCGGATGCCGACACCTACATCGGCATGCTGGCCTCGCTGGTCCAGGTTGAAAAACAGATCGCCGAGTTGCCTTTTCCGCAATTGCCGACGCAATCGCAGATCATTCAATCCATACCGCCGAACATGTTTATTTACGGCGCCGTTCCCAACATCGGCGACAGCCTGAACCAGGTAACCGCCATAATGGAACAACAGGCCCTGGAAAATGTCGATTTCAGCCAGTGGTGGAATTTCGTCAACAGCCAGGGCCTGAACCTGCTGGTCGATTCTGTACAAACCATAAACGCGCACCTCGGCAATGAAATTGTCTATGGAATCACTTCAATCCAGCCCGGAGCGACGGAAAAAATCCCGGTAATCCTGGCGGAGGTGAAACCAGGCAATAAGCCGCAACTGGAAGAAGCGATAGGGATGCTGGGCACTAGCGAAAACCCCTTCCCTCTCCCCTATTACCTGGACGACACCCTGCTTCTGGTGTCCAATACAGAGCAGAATCTCGACTGGGTCCTGGCCAATCTGGGACAGGGCGCGGCGTCCTCTTTCGCTTCGGCGATTGCCGACCGCTACAGCAACAACGTAGGCTGGCTGCTCGGTATCGACATGGAATCCCTCATTTCCCAGTCGGCCGACGCGCCCGATTTCGTGCAAGCCCACATGGTAAAACATCTGTTTTTCGATCAACCGAACCCCCTGGGAATTCCCGAGAATGAAATGGTGGTTACGTTCAACGGCCCGCGCATGGGGCTTACCTCCTTCATGGCGGACGCGGGCTCCGGCGGAGCCGCCGAATACATAACCGGAGAAGCCCTTGCCGCCGGTTATATCGCTACACGGGAACCCCAACAGCTGTTCGAGGAACTCATCGCTCAGTTTACACGGTTCGACCCGGCCGTTCTCGATAACCTGGCCCGGGCGGAATCTCAGATCGGGATCGATTTTTCAAACGATCTTGCCCGGGCTCTGGGAACGGAATCGGCCTTTTCACTCGAAAGCGTTTCTACCGCGGGGCCGGCATGGACCATGGTTATTCTTGTAAACGACGCATCCACCCTCGAAGCATCCATCCGCAGACTCGTCGATGTATGCAATATGGAACTGGAAAATGCCGGCAATACAAACCGCATTCTGTATTCCCGGGATGCTGTCGATGGACGAACATGGACAACGGTTCAATCGACGGAACAGCCACTCGACATTACCTGGACCTTCGACCGGGGCTACCTGGTAGCGTCCTCCGACCGCGCAACGGCGTTGCGGGCTATTGGAACACGCGACGGCGGTTTACCCCTGATCTTCTCGTCCGCGTTCCAGCAGCAACTGCCGGTATCGACAGGATTGCATCCATCCGGATTCGTCTGGCTGAACACACAGGGAGCTTTCCAGGACCTGGCGGCACTGGTTCCCAATCCTGCGATTCGTGAATTAATTACGGAACGCGATCCGATTCTGGTAGTTTTTGACGCCGCGGCGGAACAAATTCGCGCCGCCAGTCGTACCAGATTATCAAGCGTGTTCATGGATCTCATGCTGTTCCAGGGACTGGGCAAAACCATAGTCGAACAGCAGCAGACAACCATGTAGGTAATAATCGTTACACGTTGGACGTTAAACGTTGGAAGTTTGACGTTCCAACGTTTTGACTTTTAACTGGTAATTTATTTGATGACTCCGCCGGTCGTAGAACTGGAAAACCTGAAGGTAAGGTTCGGACGACGTGAAATCCTCCACGACATTTCACGTCGTCTCGGTACCACGGGCGAAGGAAAAGCAATCGGATTGCTGGGACCCAACGGGGCCGGCAAGTCCACGCTGATTCTAACCCTGCTGGGATTCCACAAACCCGCGGCGGGGCACGCCCGGGTTCTCGGCTTCGATTGCCAACGTCAGGTGCGCGAGGTCCGGGCCCGCATCGGATACATGCCCGAAACAGAGGCCTATGTCGCCGATATGACCGCGGTAACCACGCTGCGGCTCATGGCGGAACTGTCCGGCCTTCCCGCAAGAATGGCGCTCGAAAAATCGCACGAGGCCCTGTTCCACGTCGGCCTCGGAGAAGCCCGGTACCGGGAACTGCGGACCTATTCCCTGGGCATGAAACAGATGGCCAAACTGGCCCAGGCTATTGTCCATGGCCCCGAACTGCTTATCCTGGACGAACCGACCAACGGGCTGGATCCGTCGGCCCGGCAGCGTATGCTGCGCCTGGTCCGCGAAATGAAGGAAAAGCAGAAGATGAACGTGCTTTTATGTTCCCACCTGCTGCGCGATGTCGAACAGGTATGCGATGAAGTCGTCATCATGAACGAAGGGAAAATCGTGCACGAATGCGACCTTGAGGCCGAACGCCGCTCCAACAAGTGCTTCGTCGAACTCGAGATCACCGGCGAAGACGCCGGTCTGCGCAACGCGCTTGCGGATATTAGAGCGGAAGGCGTCACGGAAGGAAACGGGAGATGGCGTATTGTTCTCGAACCCGGATCGGAGATCGACGCTCTTTGGGAACTGCTGGCGCGGCAGAACCTCCTGGTCCGGAAACTGACCCATCGCCGCGACACACTGGAAGAGATATTCCTGAAAGCAGTCGGCCATATCGCACACACGCCGGGGGAGCATAACCAGACTCGGGGATGAATACCCCGTGTCATTGGAACTTTTGAACGTTTGACGTCCAACGTTGAACGTTCAAACGTTCGAATACTGTATCAAAGTAGCTGGAGAAACTGCATGGCGGTCTACAAGCGCGGATATCACCGGTACCAGGGCCCGATTCGGGGGCGTTGGGCGCGCATTATGGTGTTGCCCCGTTTTGCATGGCGCCGCCTGCTTCAGCAGCGCCTGGTCGTGCTGCTGCTGGTGGTCTCCATGATCTGGCCGCTGTTGTGCGCTATTTATCTATACCTGGGTAATAATATCGACCTTCTGAAAGGCATGAATATAGGGTCGGAACTCCTGGGTTTTATCCAGGGAAACAACATGTTCTTCCTGGTTTTTATGAACGTTCAGGCCGTATTCGCCGTCTTTCTTGCCGCTCTCACGGGGCCGGGATGCATCGCACCCGACCTGGCAAACAACGCCCTGCCCCTGTACTTCAGCCGCCCCATTACACGCACGGAATATGCGCTCTGCCGGCTCGGCACCCTGGCGGGACTGCTTTCGATTATTACCTGGATTCCCGGGTTGATTCTGTTTGCCATGCAGTCCGCCATGGCTGATCCGCCGTGGTTTTCGGAACACTGGAGAATAGGCGCAGGCTTGTTTTTAGGCTTTCTCCTGTGGATTATTCTTGTCAGCCTGGTGGCGCTGGCCGGTTCCGCTTACGTAAAAATGAAGGTTGTCGCGGGAGGTCTCGTATTCGGCTTCTTCTTCATCCTGAGCGGCGCGTCGGGCATTATCAACCTGGTCTTTCGCAGCCAGTGGGGATATGTCGTAAATCCCGCCTGGATAACCCGGCGCATTTGGTATGCCATGCTCGAGCTTGAGCCCCCCGCCGGGCCCGGCGCGCTGCTCTGTTTTTGCATCCTGGCGGTGGGCATAATTCTCTTGACCCTTATTCTCAAGCGCAAGCTGCGTCCGGTTGAGGTGATCCGGTGACTGTATCCAAGATCGTACTCAGCGATGTTTCAAAATTCTACGGGGACGTGCTCGGCGTAAACCGCGTAACGCTCGACATCCCTGCAGGCATCACCAGCCTGGTAGGCCCCAACGGCTCGGGCAAGACCACATTGATGAACCTGATGTCGGGGCTGATTCATCCCGATGCAGGATCGATACGGATGCGCGGTATTTCGCCCCGCGATCCCGGACATTTGATGCGCATAACCGGCTACGCCACCCAATACGACTCCGCGCCGCGCTGGTCGACAGGTTTCAGCTTCATCACCACCGGATTGCTGCTGTTCGGATACGACCGCTCCGAAGCCGAGAAGAAGGCCTGGACGGCCCTTGAGCGCCTGGGTCTTACCGATGCGGCGAACCGCAAAATGGCCGCCTACTCCAAGGGAATGCGGCAGCGCGTCCGCCTGGCCCAGGCTATCGCACACGAGCCTGAGATCCTCATACTCGACGAGCCTCTCAACGGACTGGATCCGCTGGTCCGCGCCGAGACCATCGCGCTTTTCCGGGAATGGGCCGCCATGAAGCGGCACGTGATTCTCTCCAGTCATGTACTTCAGGAGGTGGACATCATAAGCGACCAGGTCATCCTGATAGCGAACGGCATGATCGTGGCGGAAGGCAGAATCCGCGACGTGAGGGACGAAATCCGGGAGCATCCCAGTCAATTCATCCTCCGTTGCAGCAACGCCTCCAGTGTTGCGGCACAGTTGTTCGAGGAAGACCACATCACCGAGATCCGGTTGAACGAAGACAGGATGGGACTGCTGGTACTGACCCGGGACCGGGAACGTTTTTCACGGGCGCTCGGACGCATCGCCGGAAACGGTCACAAAATAGACAGCGTCATCCCGGCCGACGAAAACGTGGATGCCCTGTACGAATACCTGATCGGGGAGGAGAAATAGAGACGGCAATGAACAAACTCCCTTTAACGAAACAAACCTGGACCATTGCAAAAATCGAAATGCGGCGTGCATTTTTCTCCAGGCGCGCCTTCTGGGTTTACGGGCTTGCCCTTTTCCCGACCATTATCTTCCTGGGGCATTTCCTGAATGTAAAATTCCAGCGGATTCGTCTTTCAGCAACTGAAATAACACCCCCGGCTTTGCTGGACAGCCTGCGGGAAGGCGAAACGGAGGAAGCCGTCCGGCAGCGTCTCGGCAAAGCGCCCACGGATTACAACTGGGAGCGCAGGCGGCGGATTCGCGACAGTGAAGACACATCGGGAATCACGACCCACAGGATCGAACCGGCGGTTGAAGCCCGATATATCCGCCTGAATATCTACCGGCCGACACACACCGGAGACAATTCCGCGCGGATTGCCGAGTTTGAGGTTTACGGCGGCAATGATGCCGTTAATCTGGCATGGAATCGTCCGGCTGACGGCAGCGCATCGTGCAGCGAGGCCGAGGGCCCTGAAAAAGCTTTTGACGGCAATCCGCAGGATTATTGGTGTTCGAGTGCGGGAAACAAATATCTGCAGGTGGACCTGGGAGAAGCCTTCCCGATCAGCCGCATCGTCCTGAAACACGCCAGCGCGGCGGGAAAGCCGGAGGAACTCAACACGGCCACATTCAATATTCAGGCCAGCCGGGACGATAAAAGATTCGAAACAGTCGTCAATATGACAGGCGCGCGCCTGGTGGATGAAATTACAAGAAGTCGCCGCATGGTGTATTTTGACGGGAAACGGGAAGCCGTTCTGGATTTTACCGACGGCAAACTGGTCAACAAGAATATCCGCCTGCTTTTG
Organism: Acidobacteriota bacterium; assembly: GCA_016934295.1. Taxonomy (GTDB): domain Bacteria; phylum Acidobacteriota; class UBA6911; order UBA6911; family UBA6911; genus UBA6911. Next base: position 2,761 of record JAFGTD010000296.1, on the reverse strand, counting down.
AACTTCGAGGAGGACCGCTCCATATTCGCCGGAGTTTTTCAGCATTTTTATTTACGGCTGGCGATATTTTTCGGGTGCCTCGGAATTTTCATGAATCTGTTCCGGGGAGAGGTCCTGGACAAGACCCTGCATTTCTGGTTTCTCGCTCCAGCGAAGCGCGAAGTGTTGCTGATCGGAAAATACGGCGCCGGGTTAATCGCTGCGTCCATAATTTTTGCGGGAGGCGCCCTGTTGTGCTTTGCGGTATTGATGGGCTTCCACGACTCCATGGAGGTCCAGGCCTATCTCGGCAGCGCAGGGATCCGGCATGCATTCTGGTATATAACAGCCTCCGTTATGGGCTGTATCGGGTACGGAAGCGTTTTCCTGGCCGCCGGGCTGCTCCTGCGCAATCCGATCATACCGGCTGCCGTGCTGCTGGGATGGGAAAGCATCAACAGCTTCCTCCCGGAATTTCTGCAGAAGCTCAGCGTGCTGCACTACCTGCAATCGCTATGCCCGGTCCCGATTCCGATGGATGACTCCGCGCCGGGGCTCCTGCGGCTGCTGCTGGTTCCGGCTGCACCGGCCTCCCGCATAGGCGCCATAGCCGGATTAATCCTGTTGACGGCGTTCCTTCTCTGGATCGCAGCAATCGCCATCCGGCGCATGGAAGTCTCCTACAGCACCGAATAAAAAAATGGTGACAGGCTAGAATTTCACTTTTTTCCCGAGCAGCGGTTTTAAATTCCACAGGTTGGAATAAAAGTGAAATTCTAGCCTGTCACCATTTAACAAGGCTTTTACTTGTTATCCGGCACGGTCGTAAGTAAAATCCACACGTCTGCATATATAGCCCCGGAAATGCTAATATTCCGGGCAGGTAACTGCGAATGCCCGCAGGAAAGATCTATCGAGGGAAAAGATGGCGAACAGTCTGTATATTGCTTCAGCGGAACCTTACAGCGGCAAAATTCTGGTTTCCCTTGGAGTTATGAGTGCTCTTCAGAAAACAACCACCCATCTGGGATTTTTCCGGCCCATTGCCCGGCCCTACCGCCTGCAGGGCTCAGATCAAACCGTTCCGGACAGAGACGCACATCTCATACGGAACGTCTTCGGGCTGGAGCAGCCGGAAGAAGAGATGTACGGACTGGACGCCACGGAAGCCGAATCCCTGCTGGCGGATTCAAAAAGTCAGGCACTTTACGAAAGGATCCTGGCCTCCTTTAAGCGGGTTGAAGAAAAGGTGGACTTTGTCGTATGCGAAGGAACGGACTTTCTGTCCGCCGCTTCCTCAACCGAAGAAGATTTGAATATCGACATTATCCGTCACCTGAACACTCCGGTCCTTCTGGTACTCGACGGCTCCCCGGGAGATTCGGCCACGGTCTGCTCCAAGGCAAAACTCGAAGTCGAGAGATTCAAGAACAAGGGATGCGAAATACTCGCCGTTTTTATCAACAAGGTGGAACCGGGTCGTGAAAACGAACTCCGCGAAGCGGTGGAGACCCAGTTGAAGCGATTTTCCATTCCGATAGTCGTTTGCATCCCCTACGACTTCAACCTGTCGACCCCGCGAATGAGCGAAATCCTGGCCCATTTCGGAGACACGCTTCTTTTCGGCCGGGATTATCTGCACAACAAAGTCTCAAAGCCGATTGTCTGTTCCGGTGCGCTGGATACCATCATTCCCCTTTTAGACAACCAGGCCCTTCTGATTTCGCATCTGGACCGCCACGACGTCCTGTTTATGATCATGACGGCACTGTCCGCACCGAAAGCCCCGAATGCCGGCGGCATCATCCTTACGGGACATGGAGAAATCTCCGAGCCTGTTTTCAAGTTGCTGCAGGAGGCGCCGGGCCCCAAAGTTCCGATTATCCGGTCCCACATGAACAGCTATGAGACCGTCATGGAGCTGGTCAAGGTAAAACCGGGCATCGAACCCGAAAACACCCGCGAGATTGAAATCGCCCGGCAGCTCTTCGAAACGCACGTGGATGTAGGCAAGCTGCTCGACGCCGCGTACATCAGCAGACCGCGGCAGACGAGCCCGTCCATGTTCAAGTACGAAATCATCCACCGCGCCCGACAGGACAAAAAAACGATCGTCCTTCCCGAAAGCGGCGACGAGCGGATATTGAAAGCCACGGACGCGCTGTTGCGTCTCCAGGCCGTCAACATCATACTGCTGGGCAATCCGGACGATGTCCGGAACCGCGCCGGACAGCTGGACCTGGACCTGACCAACGCACAGATAATCGCGCCGCAGGATTCGGGCTGGATTGAGGAATTCGCCGAAATTTATCACGAGGCCCGATCGGGAAAAGGGAAAGGCGTCGCTCTGGACGCGGCCAGGGATATCGTGCAGGAGCCTCCCGTTTTCGGAACCATGATGGTGCATACCGGACGCGCGGACGGCATGGTGGCGGGGGCCACGCATTCGACCGCAATGACGATCCGGCCCGCGCTGCAGGTCATCCGGACGCTGCCGGGACATTCCATTGTTTCGTCGGTGTTTTTCATGTGCCTGGAAGACCGCGTGCTGGTTTACGGCGACTGCGCCATCAATCCGGACCCGAATCCGGAACAGCTTGCGGAAATCGCCATCGTTTCCGCCCAAACCGCGAAGACATTCGGGATCGAGCCAATCGTGGCCATGCTCTCTTATTCCACGGGCGATTCGGGCAGGGGCGACGATGTCGACAAGGTCCGGAAGGCGGTGGAAATCGCGAACCGGCTTGCCCCCGACCTGATCCTCGAAGGCCCGCTGCAGTAC
>JAFGTD010000295.1 GCA_016934295.1 Acidobacteriota bacterium | reverse complement strand
CCCGGGCGGGTCATTGCCTCTGTGAGAGTGGGGGATTGTGAGGAGTCAATGCTCTGTGTCTCATCGGATAGCGCCTTTGCCAGTCCGAAGTCCAGTATCTTGACCTTCTCTTCAGCCGTAATCCTCACGTTGGCGGGCTTGAGGTCGCGGTGAATGACTCCCTTTTCGTGGGCAGCTTCCAATCCTTCCGCTATCTGTCGGCACAGTAAGAGCAAATCCTCAAGCGGCAGCGCCCCTTTGCTCAGCCTTGCCTGAAGTGTCTCGCCCTCCCCATAAGAACCAGGAAGCGTTTCCCGTCCGCCTGTTCCAGTCCGTATATTCCGGCGATGTTGGGGTGGTTCAGGGATGCCAGGAGCTTGGCCTCTCGCTCAAAGCGGGCCATTCTCTCGGGATCACTGGTTAACATCTCGGGGAGAAACTTCAGGGCAACCTTGCGGTCCAGGGGGGTGTCGTCGGCGAGGTAAACTTCACCCATACCGCCGACTCCGATTTTCTCCACGATTCTGTAGTGTGAAAGGGCCTGGCCGATCTCGGGCATGCTTGCCTCCAGGCAGAGGTCGGTTATAAACTGCATCCGTAAATCTTGATGAAATCTGGGCTTATTAGATGCGGATGAGGCTGAGCGAGGAAGAGAAATTCGAGGCGGGGGGTGGGGGATGCGCTGATGCTCATGGTTCACTAACCGGAGCAAAAACCCGCCTATTTCTTTTTTCGCTCCAGCTTAGCCTTCCTCTTTTCCTTGATGGATTTTGCCGGTTTCTTTTTAACGTCTTTCCTGGCATCTCTGGATTTTGCCATTACGAACCTCGCTTTTGAACGAGCATAATATAGGAAACCCTTCGTGTTGTCTATGAACGCCGGATAAAAAGCGACATCAGAAAGCCGTTATACCTTCTTCTCCAATTTTTCCTGAAATATTCCTCCCCATGGCGAAACAACTCCAGGTACACGTTTTTTTTCGCACTAACGCCGGTGAAGAATATCTTACACGCAGAAAACGTGCCCCTTTTCTGCCGCTTAGAGAAAAAAATAAATCCCGCACACTTTTTCTCAATGTTTCCCAAACAATGGGTGTCCAAACTTCCAGCAATTGAGGAATATCGAAAATCTGATTCCAATAGTTTTTATAGACGGTGACGGAATATTAATGCGGATGGACGCCAACGGCGGCAACGCAGAAGAATTAGTCAAACCGAACGATCCTTTCTTTGTTACACACCCTTGTGGATGTCATCCCTTTTCCTGTCGATCCTCTACCAGAAACATTCGCCGGAATCCGTATCCGGGGCCGTCTCTAATAATTGTTTCTTCAGGGTTCCGGATGAGTCCCCGGTCCGGTCGGTTCCGCAAAACGGACAGATCATGAATTCGGGCGAAAGGATTCGGAAACAGCGATGACACCGTTGAGTCGACTCGTCGTTAAATGGGATGAGACGGAATATTTCGTCGAGGCTGGTCAGCCCTCCTTTGACTTTCTCCCATGCGGCTTCCTGCAGAGTCCTGAAACCGTTTTTTCTTGCACTTTCCTGAATCTGATCGTGATACGCGCCGTTGCGGATCAGGCTCTTGATATCCTCGTCCATGATCAGCATTTCAGCCGTGCATATTCGCCCCTTGAAACCGGTGTTATCGCAGTCGATACATCCGCCCGGCTCATACACTGGCTCGCTCAGATCATGAATCCCGGCAGCCTGCAGGCGGGCGGCATATTGGGGCGGGATCGAGCTTTCCCGTCGACAAGTGCACAACTTGCGAACCAGTCTCTGGGCTATCACACCCGTTAACGACGATGCTATCAGAAAGGGCGCGACCTGCAGATCCATCAGCCGGGTAACCGCGGAAATACTGTCATTGGTATGGACCGTGGAAAGAAGAAGATGTCCAGTCTGCGACGCCGTCAGAGCGATTTCCGCCGTTTCCGTATCGCGAATCTCCCCCACCATAATGACGTTGGGATCCTGCCGCAGAATGGATCGAAGGCTTCCCGAAAAGGTTCTTCCGGACTTCTGGTTCACCTGTACCTGGTTGATCCCTTCGATGACGTATTCCACAGGATCTTCAATCGTAATGATATTCAGGGGCCGTTTGCGCAGCGTATTTACGGCGGCATACAGCGTCGTGGTTTTTCCCGATCCTGTCGGCCCGCAAACAAGCAGCATGCCCTGCGGTTTTGCAAGGCAACCGAGGATGCTTTCGGCGTCCTGCGGAGAAAAGCCGAGTTCCGAAAAGTCCACGGCCGCGTTCTTCGTATCGAGGATTCGGATAACCACCTTTTCTCCATATTGAGTAGGCAGTGTGGCAACGCGAAGATCCAGTTTCGTTGCGTTGAGTTTCACAAGGATCCGTCCGTCCTGCGGGATACGCCGTTCGGCAATATCCATGTCCGCCAATATCTTGATGCGGGAAATGACCTTGGCCTGGTGGTTTTGGGGAATCACCTTAATATCGTGCAGGATGCCGTCGATACGCAGTCGGACCATGATCCCCTTGACCTGAGGATCCAGATGGATATCGCTCGCTTTTTTCTTAATAGCCGCTGTAAGCAGGGAAGAAACAATTTTTGTGGCCTCTGTTTTTAACAGGCGCTTTTCCGATTCATATTCCCGAAAAGCCTCGATCTGGTCTTTTCGCGAAGTGGAAGTGAAAAACTCCATGTCACACAGATCGCTCTCATCGAGTTTTAGAAATTTATGCTTTTCACTTTCAATTTCCTGGTTTTCCGAATTCCCGTACCATCTGCTAATCGCGTCCAATATTTCATCTTCGAAACCCAGGTGAGGAATGATTGTCTTGCCGGATACAAAGGCCAGTTCATCGATGGCACTCAGTTTCTGAGGCACGGACATCACAACCATAAGCCTTCCATTTGTAATACCGATGGGAAAAGCACAGTTGCGTCGGGCTATATCGGCAGGGATCAGTTTTAAAGTTTCTGGATCCCCTTCAACCGTTTTAGCATCAAAATATTCGCAATTGGTAACCTCCTCAAGTATAGGAATCAGGTCCTCTTTACGAACCACGTTGCGTGACAGCAGCAGCTCGCCAAGATGCATGGCGACAATTCTTTGCTGCTCAATCGCTTTTTCAAGATTTGCGGCGGACAGATAACCGCGCTCCATCAACACACTACCCAGACTTTTTTTCTCTTTCATTCAAACACTCCGTGGTGTGTTTATCGACAGGAAGGCTTCTTACGTAATTAAAAAAGCGGATAAATTAAGCGGTAAGTATTTTTTCATTCCTGAACCGGGAATTCCTCCAATATCGCCCATCCGGGGCTGGAGACGAATCCCTGTAATACCATGATATGAAAGGAGATAGGTTCGATTTAAAATGTAAATAGCCCTTGCGCGCAGAAAACCGTCCCTTTGTCTGCCCTCAGCAGGATGGATGATACCCGGCGGACATTTTCCCGATTATATTAAAGTAATGGGGGTCTATATTTTTAATAAGGCTGAAATGGCCGTTTTTGGGAAAATAGACCACCTTCCGGTCTTTTACAGATCCTGTGAATTCCGTCACAGATTCGGATGCGGTTTTGGGGCAGAATGACGCCACTATGCAATGGATACAGATTATGCAGAGTATTTCTGGAGCCTGGATAGTGCTGAATGCCCGTTGGTACGATTCCGATTCGCTTCGTATAAAAACCGTTTCATGGAAGAGAATCTTCGCGAAAAGAAACCAAACCGACGGGACAGAACAAAATCTCTCCTTTGATTAATTTCCCTCTTCCGGGGAGGCCGCCACCCTTGCCTCCCCGGAATTCCCTTATGCCCACATATACGGTCTAATCCTCCGTATGCTCATGTCCCTCCGTTTCTTTATGTCCGGAATCCGGGAATCTTCTTCGCAGGAGAATATCCGGATCGATCGGCCATAATCCTTTGCCGGCTGCCCGCGCGCGCTTTTCGTAGAATAGGAACTCATCAAGGTATTGAAACGGGAAGAATTTATAGACGGCGCCGTATCCCTGCCGGACGATTTCCGCGTTTATAAAAGTGCCGTCCTTCAGGTAAAGGTAGGCAAGAGTGCGCCCGTAGCTGTCGGTTTTGTCCCGACCGTACTCAAGCCGGACATACGTCCCTTCCGCCAATCCCTGAAGAAATGCCCTTGCTTCCCGAGCCATGGCCGCGGCGGTTTCCCGGGTGTCGTTCAGTTCCGGCGTATCCACGCCGATCAGCCGGATTCTTTCACCCCCCTGGAGAATGAGCGTATCTCCATCAATTACTTTTGAGACACGGATCCAGGATTGCGCCCCGGCAGGTTGCACCAGGCATATCAGAACAAGCAGAATCGGGCTGAAATACTTCTTTTTCATCCAGTTATGCACCACGCTAAAAGGATCCGGCAACGGACCGGCTCAGGACTCCAGCGTTGCTTCCATTATAAGGGAAAATTCCCTGAAAGAAACCGAGTCGTCTTTTGGAATTGAGGACCAACCGACCGAAGCGGGAGTCCGGAGATTTCCAAGTCGGGTCGAGGCGATCTACCTCGAGCTGTCCATGAAGAAATAAGCGCTATTCCGACCGGCCCAATCTTGAAAATGACAACCAATTTTACTGAATTTCCTGTAATGTAGTGTGTATTACAAACGTATTGCATTCATGCGGATATTTTCGCAGAATCGAAGGGGGGTTTTCACGAAGAAGGTGAGGGTAACTTATGATTTCTCTGCCGACATTTAACCCTTTATGTTATCGGTTGACAGTCAATCGCCGCTTATTATAGAGTAACCTCCACTCCTCATGAATGACGTTTTAGATCGGCAATTTATGAATTCCGACCTTAAAAGGATCCTTTTTACAATGAAATCAAGCAAGGAGTAGTCCTATGCCTGGAAGCAAAAAACCCGATAAAGAAGCTGCCGCCAAGAAGAAATTTTCGAGACGCGATTTTATCGCCACCGGTGGAGCCGTAGTCGCCGTTGACGCCCTGATCTCGACGACTACGGCCGATGCGGCACCCGCTTCTGCAGCACCAGCCCCAACCCGGTATCCTGCATCCAAGGGGTACCTGGTATATGACAGCAAAAAGTGCGCCGGCTGCACGACCTGCATGCTTGCCTGTTCCCTGGTACACTATGGAGAACAGAATTTGTCGCTTTCGCGCATCCAGATTATGCAGGATTCTTTCGGCAAGTTTCCCGACGATGTCGTCATGGCGCCCTGCCGGCAGTGCTTAACGCCTCCCTGCGTTATCAATTGCCCGGTTGGAGCCGCCTTTATTGATGAGGAAAACGGCAACATTCGCAGGATCGACGCCGAAAAATGTATCGGCTGCAAAACATGTCTGGCCATGTGCCCCCAGCAGCCGCACCGTACCGTCTGGAATCACAAAATCAACAAGTCCACCAAATGCGATCTCTGCCTCGACACGCCGTACTGGAATGAAAAGGGAGGCGTCAACGGCAAACAGGCCTGTGTGGAATCCTGCCCCATGAAGGCCATTAAATTTGTCACCACGCCCCCGGATCAGAAAGAAACCGAAGGCTACGACGTGAACCTGCGCAACGACTACTGGTACAACCTGGGACTGGTGGAAAACTCCACGCACATTCCCCCTGCGATGGCCAGTTCCCAGCGGAAACCCGGTGCGTTCAAGCCGAAACCGAAGGCAAAGGAATAGGAGGACGATTATGAAAGGTGGATATACAGGAAAGATATTACGCGTAAACCTGACCGACAAATCGATCAGTTCTATTCCGACCGAAAAGTATGAAGAGTTCGGTGGCGGTCACGGTATAGGTTCGGCCGTTTTCTTCGACCTGGTGGGAGATCAGCTCCCGTTCGACGCATTCGATCCGAGAAACCTGATCATCATGATGAACAGCCCGTTTTCAGGCACATTCATGCCGGGTTCCGGACGCTGCGAGGTACAGGGCCTAGCCCCCGGGTTGTACCCGATTGAATGGTTCGGTCACAGCAACTTCGGAGGCCGATTCACGGCCCAGTTGAAGTTTGCGGGCTGGGACGGAATCGTCGTCGAAGGCAAGGCCGACAAACCGGTATGGATCAACATCATCGACGACAAGGTCACAATCGAGGATGCCAACGGAGTCTGGGGTATGGACACCTGGGATACGCAACAGGAAGTGGCCAGGCGCGTCGTTCCCGAACTCAAACACGGCGAATGGGCCGACTTGTCCAACAGCTGTTACACCACGCAGGTTCCCGCGGTTGTCTGCTGCGGTCCGGCCGGAGAGAACTTGAGCCGTATCGCCTGCCTGCTTCACGGCGCCGGCTCCCAGGCTGCTCTGGGCGGATATGGGGCCCTTTTCGGGTCGAAAAACCTCAAGGCAATCAGTGCGATCGGCTCCGGCAGCGTCCCTATCGCCGATCCAAAAGCGTTTATGGATGCCAGACTCTGGTTCCGCCAGTTCCAGTGGGATGTCGACAATCCGCGCGAACCGGAAAAGTTTGCACAGCGCGGGTACAGCCTGATTAACGGCGCACCCAGCGGCGGCAACGTCAGCAACGGCAGCCTGCCCCTCGTACCGGCGCGCGCGGCCGCATGCGCCTCCTGCCCGAGAGGCTGCCGCATGCGGTTGGCCAGCGGCGACAGCAACGAGTCGGTCTGCGCAGGATCGATGTTCGCCCGGATCGGAAGCAGCGGATTCATGGGGATGGGCGGCGGCGGCGGTGATGCCAGCAAAATGCCCGCAATCCTCAACGGGAAACTGACCCGTCAGGCCAACGATCTGATGCACAAATTCGGTTTGGGCCATTGGCAGCTGATGGCAACCTCCGGCTATATTTCTTACCTTCACAGGCAGGGTATTATCGGCAAAGGAAAAGAGTATGAATGCGACCTGCCGTTCGACCAGTCCAGCACCTTCGCCTATCACGAAGCGCTGTACCGACTGCTCTCGGCCCGCGAAGGGAAATTCGGCGATCTGGCCGCGGAAGCCGCCGCCAGAATGGCCGAAAAGCTCGGTCGGTACGACGAGGATGTAAACAGCGGAGCGCTCAGGCTCAGCTATTGGGGAACCCAGGAACATTACTCCTCGCAGGTTGAAGTGGAATGGGGCTTCGGTTCTCTTCTCGGAGAACGGGACCTGATGCTTCACATGATGGCCAACTATCCGCTGCACTGGATGGCCATGTCCGGGAATCCCTACCTGACCGCCGAGGAGGCCTCCAAACTTTACGCGGAAGCAATGGTTCCCTATCAGGACGACCGGTACCTTGTAGACTACGGCGAAGGACCGACCGGGGTTTACTCGGATTCCAAGGTCAAACAGGTTGCGTGGGTCAAGCACTATGAGAAGTTCTGGATCGGAGCCGGCGGATTCTGCGGCTGGCGCTGGCCGATGTGCATTACCAACAACACCGCCGACCGTAGAGGCGCCACCCCTCAGGCCGAACCCAAATTCTGGAATGCCGTTACGGGAGACAACAAGACCTTTGGCGACTACATGGAACTCGGTCACAAGATCTATACTCTCGACCGTTCCATCTGGGTGCTGCAGGGCAGGCATCGCGACATGGAAGTTTTCCCAGACTATGTCTACGATAATCCCTCCAGAGGCGGCAGCGAAATGCCCATGTTCATCGACGGCAAGTGGGTCTATGACGCGGGCCAGGGCAGAGCGCTGGATCGGGAAAAGACAGAGGAGTTCAAATCCAAGTTCTATGCATTCGAAGGGTACAATCCCGAAAACGGCTATCCGAAACGGGATACCCTCGAAAAGATGAACCTGAAGAAAGTAGCCGACCAGCTGGAAAAGCAGGGCAAGCTGGGATAGCCCGACAACATAAGTAAATCAAGAAGCCCTGGAGAAGCTAACCCGCTTTTCCAGGGCTTTCTCTTTTCCGTTCACCGTTCAGGGTTCAAGGTTATAAAAACCCGTTAAAACATCGGCAGGAAGGTCCGAACATTCGAATGCTTGAACATCAAACCTGAAACCTTGAACGGTGAACCCTGAACGGTGAACGGTTTTTTCATTGTGATCCGGAACGGAAAATTTTATAAAGGAGGTTTTATCCGTACAATCTGTTTTATTTTTTAAATCGGATCCGCAATGAAGATATTCCATATCCTTAGTAAGCACTTCTGACAAACCAATTACATCGGGAGAAACACCAATGGACCAGAAGACCGAAAAACTGTATCGCGAAAGGGAAAAAAGATATATCGACGCCGTTCAACTCCGGGTACCGGACAGAGTTCCGACCTCGGTGCACTTAAGCTTTCTCCCGGCCCGTTTTACTGGCATTAAATACAAGGACGCCTACTACGACTTCCCCAGGTGGAAGGACGCCTATATAAAAACGGCCCTCCATTTTCAGCCGGACCGGTGCGAATTCTTCCCCAATCAATCCGGCAGGGTCCTTGAAGCGCTGGACCAAAAATTCTTCATATGGCCCGGGCACGGAGTCGGAGAGAACTGTTCGCACCAGTTTGTTGAAGCCGAATACATGAAAGCTGAGGAATACGACCTTTTCCTGAAAGACCAGTCGGATTTTAACATCCGGACCCTCATGCCGAGAATGTACGGCTCGTTGGCTCCGCTACAGGCTCTGCCGCCGCTTCATTCCATGCAGATAATGGTTCCCGTGCATCTTTTTGCCGTGCCGGAATTTGCCGAGATGATTCAAAAACTATCCTCGATCGCCAATGAAGCTGTGCAGTGGATGCGGCAGACAGGAGAAATGTTTGCAGCCCTGAATGAAAACGGCTTTCCGTGCAGGATGACAATGATCGGGGGACTGGTGCCGTTCGATATGATTTCCGATATGTTGCGGGGCATGCGGGGCTCCATGCTTGACATGTACCGGCGGCCGGACAAACTGCTCGCCGCCATTGAGAAAATATCGGCCCAAATGCTCGAATCGATCGCGGCCGCACCGAAACCCGAACAGTTTACGACCACCTTCATGGCCCTGCACCGCGGCGCCGACGGCTTTATGTCGCTCGAGCAGTTTGAAAAATTCTACTGGCCCTATCTCGTGCGGCAGGTCCACGCGCTTGTGGAAGCAGGCTATACTCCGGAGATCTTCTTTGAAGGCGACTATACCCAGCGGCTGGAATATCTCCTGCAGCTGCCGAAAGGCAAAGTGATCGCGCGCATGGATCGTACGGACATGGCTAAAGCCAAGGAAGTCTTGGGCGGCCATATATGCCTTTCAGGAAATGTCCCGTCCTCTCTGCTGCAGACAGGCACCGCCGAGGAAGTAAAAGACTACTGCAAGTGGCTGATCGATGTTGCCGGCCGTGACGGCGGGCTTATTGTGGGCCCCAGATCGGTCGTCGATGAAGTCAACCCCGAAAACCTGAAGGCCATGATCGACTTCACGCGCGAATACGGGGAATATCAATAAAACATCGTACTAACGTGCTAACGTACTAACGTGCTAACGTGAAAAGCCTTCATTACAGAATGTCGGCCATTTGGTGGATGAATGGCAAAGATATAGGAAATCGAGAAATAATACTCCGTGGGAACGTACTGACGTGCTTAGGAGATCGGAAAATAATACTCTGTACTAACGTGGGTTGGTGGGATTCACTTTCTGATTGATCGAAGGTCGATACGCCGGTGTTATGGTTTCTTATAGAAAGCAGTTTCAGGTTGCACGTTAATAGCTAAGGGGCGACGCAAAAATAACTTCATTTTGGTTTACCATTTACACATTTGAATAGTATAGGTATACGGTATAGTAAAATGCATTAT
>JAFGTD010000294.1 GCA_016934295.1 Acidobacteriota bacterium | reverse complement strand
TCGAATCGGTTCGTATATTGTGAGAATTTACCGGAGTGTTCCAGATAATCAGAAAATCCAAGTCCATTTATTTGGGGAATCAACAACGCGTGCGCGATAGCCTGGGCAAAAACCTGGTCTTCCACTCACACTTATCGTTTTGCGGCGGGCAGAGAGATAAAAAAGCCGCATTATTCGATCGCAACTTTGATAAACGGGGAAAATCCTGTTACAAATACTATAAGGTTCCACTATTTCCGGGAGGAGAGATTTATGTTTCACAAGGCAGGACGGTATTTTACAGGTCTTATGATCCTAAGCATGTTGTTGCCTGCTATTGCCGGCGCGGACAATAAATTGAGGGAACGCAAAGAAGAAGTCGGCGACATCAAAATCCGTTACCTGGAAGCCGGTTCCGGCGATAAAATAATTGTCTTCTTAACAGGGTGGACCATGACCGCGGAGGTATGGAAAGACCAGTTTGCATACTTCACGGCCAGAGGATTCCGCGTTATTGCCTTCGATCCAAGAAGCCAGGGCGAAACAACAAAAACCGAAACCGGGAATACCTATCAGCAGCATGCCGCCGATCTGTACGAACTGCTCCTGGAACTGAAAGCCGAGCACTCCTTTCTGGTTGCCTGGTCCTCCGGAGTCACGACGCTGCTGGAGTATACTTCCAGCCCCGACTCCATCAGGCCCAATAAAATCATTCTGGTCGACGGTTTCCCGGCCGCTTTTGAAAAGGACGATTATCCCGGAGCCACAACTCTGTCGCAGGTGCGGTCGGATTTTCTCGAAATCCAGCAAGACCGGAAAAAATTCACGGAAAAGTTCGTCCAGGGATTATTTAAACAGCCGCAAACCGCATCCCTGATTAAGAATCTGAACAAGAGTTCGTTGGAAACCCCCGTTGGAGCCGCCGTATCCCTACTCTTTGACCTGGTTACGGGAGACAGGCTTCCCGCCCTGGAAAGCATATCCGTACCGACACTGATAATAACGACCCGGGAAAACCGGGCAGTCGGGGAATATATGAACTCCAAAATATCGAGATCGGAACTGAAGATCATCGAAGATGCGGGTCATGCCATTTTCCTGGACAAGCCGCAGACGTTCAACCAGGCTGTCGAAACATTTATCGGGGAGTATTAATCGGTCTGCGGTCGGCAGTGCCCTGAGGATTCGGAATTTGACAAAAAAAGGGTTGAATAGTGGTAGGGGCGAACCTTGTGTTCGCCCTCTGAACAATACAGTCGGTAGTCCGAGGTTACCCTGATTTCCTCTTAATGATTCCCTTGGAAGTCAGATAGAAAGGCAGTTCAATAGCCTCTTCCATCCTCTTCCGATACCCTTTAACCGGCCATTCCTGCTCAAGGAAATGGTCCAAAATGCGTCCCCGCACTCTGGGCCGACCTTCCGATTCGAAAAATACGTGGAGCAGTTTCTCGCGCATCGACTCTTCCCTATGCCTGGCGAGGTAATCGATTGCGGCAATGCACACATCATCATCCTCGTCTTCAAGGAAACGAACGACCGTATCGAAAACTTCCGTAAAGGCATCGTCGGGCAAATTGCCTATCAGTACCGTTTTAGCCTCAGGCCAGCGGGTATATCCAGTTGAAAAGTCCTCCAGAAGCTCCATCAGGCATTTCCGGAATTCATCGGGAGGCAGAATCCTGTTCAGCGCCTGAACCGGGAAAGTGACATCGGGCTCCGAACGTATGAATTTCAAAATCGGATCGGATGCAACCGGCCCCATCCCTTCCAGCAGCCGAACGGTATACTGTTTTTCCTCCAGGTCCATGCTCGCCTGAGGGGTTTGTATCGTGAAGCGGCGCAGGAGAGCGGCAACGGCTTCAGGCGTTTTCCATGAAGCCAGCCGTTCCATTGCGGCGACTCGAGCAGCGGCCTCGCCGTGAAGCTGCGTCGCCTGCTTCATGGCCCGCCGAATCTGTTTTTCAGACGGGCCTTCGTCACTTGAAAAGATCCTTCGTAAAAAATCCATAAGTTTTTTATTTACCACAAATGTCCATTATCTTCCCGATATATTTACACAAGCGGCCTGTCGAAAATCAACGCAATATTTATATCTCCGTATTGAATCGGGTTTTATAAATTCCCTCAAGTCGGAAATCTTTTATTGCATTATCCATAAGTTCTTTGTGGCATGTGATGGATTCCGGCCTATAATAGGGTCTATGGAAGAACGAGATCTGTTTAATGAAAAAGATGAGATTGTTCCGGCTGAGATCTATTGCCCAAAGTGCCGGACCACCTCGGAATATCCGATAAAGTGGCGGCGCCGGACGAAAAAGGCCCATCTGCCGCCGGGAGCGGATGAACGGGACCGGGCAAAGTTCGCCAAGGCGCGCAATTATCGAATCCGCCTGGATGACAAACTGCGCTGTAAAAATCCGCGCTGCGGAAAAACCATTGAAATCAGCTCGCTGCAAACGGTCGTTTTTGACTAAGTTTCAACGCTCAAAAACTGAGGTTAGCTCAATTCTCAACATGCTTTTCCGCCCTACCTGTAACTATGTAAAAAACGGGCACGCACCTAACTCTTTGCTATG
>JAFGTD010000293.1 GCA_016934295.1 Acidobacteriota bacterium | reverse complement strand
GGGAAGCGGCCCGTTCCGCGTCATCGCCCCTCAAATGAAAAATCCGGGGATCCCGGACCTTTCAATCCGGGCGACGAACGCCTGCGTGGAAAAACTGCCGGCAAAATTCCACTACAACAGAAATTACGAAAAGAATTCCGACTACTGCGCCAAAGCGGTGGTGGCGATCCGGGTGAATCCGATGCCGGCCGGCACGATGGACATTGACTGGCCGCTGCTTACGGTCAAAGCGATTGAGGAGAAAAGCATTGTAATTTTCGGCGCGCTCGAGCCGAAGCGGCCCGGGACACAGCCCAACTTTTAAGATTCGGCAGTGAAATTGACACACCGAATTCAAATGAAGGAGCGATTTACGGCCCGGCACCTGCCCTGATACGGAAAGAAATCCCACACGGCGTCAAACCCCGGCTTTGTCGCGCCAGAGATGAAGCGCCCTGCCGGGTGCGGGATCGTCCCTGTAAGTGTCGAAAATGCTGCATAGTCTGTCCGCCAGATGCGCCAGGCTGTCGATTGCTTGAGTACGTGTCCCGGCATCGATGAGCCCCTTTGTTTCAAGAAAACGAAGCCAGCCCCGGATCAGCTCGAAAAAAGCGGCCGTGCGATGATAACACCCGCTTATCATGTTCAGCAGTCCGGCAAGATAGTGTTCCAGCCGCTCCGGGTCCGGGACCAGCATATGTTCGTAGCGCCGGTATTTCCTCCTGGGCTTTCTCCTCTGCCGCTTTTTCTTCCGGCCCATGTCCCGCTCGAAGGATTCCAGCATGCTCTCCCTGTATTCCAGCCCCCCGTCATGCCGCTCCACCAGGAACCGGTGCAGTTCCCTTCGTCCGAGTTCGCCTTTGGCATAAGATACGCCCTCTACCCCGTGCAGATAGCCCAGGAATTCCAGGGTCAAATGATAAAGATTCCTTTCGCCGTGGGGTCTAACGGCGCTTTCGTCAATCGCGTTTTCTTCATCTTCTTCATCCATGCCGGTTCGGGGCGGCGGAAGCTCGAAATCGTTCATCGTCCACTGCCTCACGATTCGGCCGGTGAGATGTGCGAGATTCGCGGCTATCTCCTTCTCATCTATTTCCGAGTAAAATGCGAGCCGTTCCAGAAGTCCGGCATCCGGCTCGGCCGCCTCGTGCGTCCGTTCCACAAAATTCAGGATTTCATAGGATACGGCACGGAAGCAGAACTCATCCACGCCCCACGGGGCGATATTGTCCGAAGACTCCACATGCGGCCAGGCAATACGCATGGAATCGACGAGAGCCTGCAATCGGCCGTGATAGGCGGACATTTCTTCAGTCCGGTTGAAAAGGTCGATATCGCGGCCCGCCAGAAGGGCCTGCTCCCTGAGGAGATCAGGGACATCCCCGTACCGGGCGTCGGCCAGTGCATTTTCAATCCGCCATTTCACTAAAAAGGGCTCTTCCGCCGCATAGGTTTCGGGCAGGCGCGTGCGCAGATTCTCAACAAGCGTGTTAAAGCGGTTTCGCTCTCCATGTTCGACGGTTTCGTCGAAGAGATTCTGCAGCATCTCATACGCCATGTCCCCGTCCATTAACTCCGGATCGTCCAGCGTCCTATTGAAGATTTTAAACTTGTCTTCGTAATCGGCGGCCTCAAACTCCTCCAAAAGCTCATTGAAGGCTTCTGTCTGCGGATCGGGTTCCCAATCCGGGTCGTCGTCTTCCTCGAATATTTCCCAATCCTCCGCATCAGCTTCAAAATCCCGGTCGTCGTCTTCCAGGGACGATTCCCAGTCCTCTTCAGCAGTTTCAAGCTCGGCTGTTAAGGCTTTCCTCAATTCATCGTCTTTGGCAAGGCAGCATTTTTTATATTTCTTTCCGCTGCCGCAATGACAGGGATCGTTGCGTCCCGGCATCTTCTGATTCATATTCCCTTTCTTCTGCAGGTCTGTCGTAATGCGCTTTTTTTCATTTCGGACTTTCAATGACCGGTATTTCCCATAAAGGCTGGTGCTCTCCTTCACTCGTCAGGTACAGCGTCTTTCCGTCCGGACCGTAGCAGATGGACTCGCCCTGTTTGCGAGCCGGCGCCTTAATGCTCCGGGGTTCGCGCGAGAATGCCCGGGACCAGGTTTCGCTTTCCCCGCGGGAATATTCATAGGCATCGCCGTATGTGAGGACGACGGCGCGATCACCGTCCGGGGAGATATCCATACCATTGGCATAGCTGACTTTGAGCTGAGCAATCGGTTTTGCGATATTCGGCTCTTTTGATTCTTTCGGCGGAATAGGCATGGAATAGACCGTACCTTCTTCGACATTCTTGCTGACAAGATAGACCGTGGATTCGGCCGGGTCCACCGCCACTGCTTCACTGTCAAGGGGCCCGTTTTCATACCGGAAGCGGATCCGGGAATCCGGTTCGACTTCAACGACCGGCGCTTCTTTCACCGTGGAGTGGATGCCGATCGCGGGTTCCCGAACAATATACAGGACGCAGCTATCGCGCTTTCTTGCATTATCTCCCGTATCGGCGATCAGAATGTAATCCTCGTCTCCGCGCCTGAACGATGCAATATCCTCCCAGTCGACGGCAGTCACACCTTTGATATTGACCACGGCAAGGGTCCTGCCTTCCCTGTCGATCAGGAAAATGCGGGCGGAGTCCCCGGAATCGTTGTGCGTCCAGAATGCATCTTTGTATCGAATGGACGCCGCGATGCCGCTGGATTCGTTTATGCGGGCATCCTCGAGCTGCGACAACTCCCTTGGCGGACCGTATTGCAGGGGCGTGACGGATTCGGTGCCTGTCTGCACCGAAACGGAACGCGCACAATTCGCGGAAAGCAGATATAGGAGCAGCAGAATCGAGGCGGAAAAGACTGCAGCAGAATTCAGTTTTGATCGCATTCACACCTCCGGATCAAAAAGGGCGTTTGAGTAGACAATTCAGTTTAATCCCAACAGTTCAGTAAAAAAAGACAGTTTGAAAGTCTTTCCCTGCCGGGCTCCACCCCGGCTTTCCGGCAGACGCCTAATATTATTTTCCATGTCGTCCGATAATTGAACCCATATTACGGCAAAAAGGACGACGCCATAATTTTATATTTCCTAAATTGCGGTTCCGGCATTCCGGCTTGCAAATAATGCAAAACCCTTTACAATTCGCGTATTCGTGATTTTCAGGCCCATTTTACCGATCTCCATTTTTTGAATTTAAAAAGGAGTCAGAGCATGGAAAAGCGACCGTTAGGAAATACCGATTTTCACATTACCCCCATTGGGTTCGGCGCATGGGCCATCGGCGGCGGCGGATGGGCGTTTGCCTGGGGTCCCCAGGACGACAGGGAATCGATCGACACTATCCATCATGCGGTTGACTGCGGCATCAATTGGATTGATACCGCGGCGGCCTACGGAACGGGCCACTCCGAAGAGATTGTCGCGCGCGCGGTTGCGGAAATTCCATCCCGGCAGAGGCCGTTGATTTTTACCAAGTGCAGCCTCCTGTGGGACGAGAAGCGGAATATTTCCCATAGCCTGCAGCCCGATTCGCTGCGCCGGGAGCTTGAGAACAGCCTCCGCCGCCTGCAGGTGCAAGCCATCGATCTGTATCAGATCCATTGGCCCGCTTTCGGTCCCTACGCCGGCGACCCTAAGGCTCCAGGGCTGGAAGAGGCATGGAGCGCTCTTGCAGACATGAAAAAGGAAGGGAAGGTCCGGTTTATCGGCGTATCCAATTTCAATGTTCCGCAGATGGAGCGCATTCGATCCATCGCTCCCATCAGCTCCCTGCAGCCTCCTTATTCCATCCTTTCGCGGGGCATTGAAGGAGAGATTCTGCCCTACTGCACGTCGCACGGCATCGGCGTCATCGTATACAGCCCCATGAAATCGGGACTGCTGACCGGAGCGATGACGCGCGAACGCATTGCGAATTTTCCCGGGGACGACTGGCGCCGCAACAGTCCCGATTTTCAGGAACCCCGACTGACGCAAAACCTGGATCTGGTGGAGAAGCTTCGGGCTATCGGCGCCCGCCACGGCCGGTCTCCGGCGGAGGTGGCCGTCGCGTGGACCCTGAATCATCCCGCGGTTACCGGAACCATCGTCGGCGCCCGCCGCCCGGATCAGGTTGACGGATTCATCGGCGCCGCCGAATTCCGTTTGACTTCCGGGGAAATAGAGGAAATCGGTTAGACCGTCATCCCCGGGCATTGCGTATTTGCCTACAGGGAAAGGGAGTGCACGGCGGCGAATAAAGCGGTCTATTGCACCGGTGCCCGTCAATTGGCATATAATCCTTACGGCGCCCGATCCGAAAATTTTTAAAGATTGGAAAGAATACTCCCAAATGAAAAAAACAATTTATTCGGCTCTTCTGGTTTTCGCAGTCCTCGGCTCCTGTGCCGGGATGAACAATAACGATTGCAGCGAAGACGTTCACGATGCCCGCGGAAAAATGAAGCCGTGGGAAAAGGGGGCCCGGGAAACAGGCGCATACCGGAACGTTTTCCTGGAAGCAGGGTATAGCCGGGCCGCTATTGACGCCAAGCTGGCCAAAGCCTATTCCGATATATTTGAAGGGCCGGAACGGGTGTATTTCGAAGTGGGCGATTCCATGGCGTATATTTCCGACCTGAAGAATCACGATGCCCGCACGGAAGGTCTTTCCTACGGCATGATGGTGGCCGTGCAGCTCGACAAAAAGGATGTTTTCGACCGGCTGTGGCGATGGACAAAAAAATATATGCAGCATCAGGGCGGCGCCCGCGATGCCTATTTCGCCTGGAGCGTGGATCCGAAAACCGGCAAACACAATGCCGAAGGATCGGCCTCGGACGGGGAACTCTATTTTATTACCGACCTGTTATTCGCTTCCAACCGGTGGGGAAATGACTCGGGCATCAACTACTATGCCGAGGCCCGAAGAATTCTCGACGCGATGTGGAGCAAGGACGGAACCGACGGCATAAAGAATTTGATAAACACGGAGCACAAATTGATTACGTTTGTGCCCGATTCATCCGGATACGACTGGACCGATCCCTCATACCACCTGCCGGCGTTTTACGGGATATGGGCCGAATACGCCAAAGACGGCAAAGAAAGTTTTTACCGGGAATGCGCCGAGGAAGCGCGCGCTTTTCTGCACCGGGCCTGCCACCCGGAAACCGGACTGAACGCCGATGCTACCGAATTCAGCGGAGCGCCCAGGGAAAACAGGTGGTTTCCCGGCGCCTTTCGTTTCGATTCCTGGCGTGTCCCCATGAACATCGCCATGGACTACTCGTGGTTTGCCAAAGACCGTGAGTGGCAGCAGGATTACAGCCGGCGCATTCAGAATTTCCTCTTCTGCAGAGGTTTGGACTCATTCGAAGACCAGTTCAATGTGGACGGTACACTGCCCGAGTTCATACTGCCTGCCGGAGGATACCGGAAATTGCGCCACTCGCTCGGCCTGGTGGCCACATCCGCCGCCGCTTCAATTATGGGTACACAGGCAAAAAGCTGGAAATTTGTGGATGCTGTATGGAATGCGAAGCTGGAACCCTATGCCGACGGCTACTTCGATCCCTATTACGACGGCCTTCTGTACCTCTTCAGCCTGATGCACTTAAGCGGTAATTACAGAATCATTGCTCCGGCGATGGAATAAGCCGAAAAAATCCTGGACACCCACTTTTCATAAAAAATGGGATTCCTGAAAAGGATTCCCAAATACTTACAATGGGTGTCCATATCTTTCCCGGTGTCCATATCTTTCCCTCGAAATACAATGGGTGTCCCAAAAACACTCACTCACTTGCTGTGGGTGTCCATTTCTTTCCTTGTGGGTGTCCATTTCTTTTTGCAATCAAATGAAATCCCTGAATCTTAATAAAACAACTTTCACTTATATAGATATTTTCAACGTATGTTGAATTTATGTTATTTAATGAAAATATTGCAATCAATCATGTATTTCATTATAATTTCATCTTTCAACGAATGCTGAAAAATTATTAAAAAATGAAAAATCCCGATTTGCAACAGAATATCCATGATTCACTGTTCCAATGTCTCGGAGAAGTTCCGGCTGTGCGCAATCTCAGTTATGCACCCGGGGAAGCGGATTCTCAGTCGGATTTTGTAATAGTAGTGGACACAGGCCTGGACACGCATCGGCTCATGATTGGAATCCGGGGCAACGGGCAGCCCCGCTACGCAAGGGAAGCGGTTGCGGGATTTTTGATGCAATCAGGCCAATCTCCGAAAAACGCCTACCCTGTATTCGCCGCCCCCTTTATTTCAAAATCAGCGGCGGAAATCTGCCGGGAGGCTGGTGTCGGCACGATCGATCTTGCGGGAAACTGCCGGCTGGCATTTGACGGCATCTATATCGAGCGCCAGGGACGGCCCAACCGGTTTGTTTCCAAACGGTCCCTGCGTTCCCTTTACGAGCCGCGGTCTTCCCGTGTTCTGCGCGCGCTGCTTTTCGATCCCAATCTGACGTGGAAATTGACGGATCTGAGTGAAGCGGCCGGTGTAAGCATTGGACAGGTTTTCAACGTGAAAAAAGCCCTCGCCGACCGGGAATGGGCCGTATTCGATAAAGAGGGTTTGAAATTGACAGAACCGGAACGGATACTCCGCGACTGGGGAAAACATTACACCTGCACTAAAAACACCCTCTTCGAATTCTATTCGGCCGAAACTCCGGCTGAACTGGAATCCAGACTGTCCGGCGTCTCATCGGAAACGGGATCGCGCTATGCCCTCACATCCTTTTCCGCGTCATCCCGGCTGGCAACGACCGGCGGTCATACGCACGTGTATGCCTATATCGACGGGGATGTGGACCGTGTCGCCGATCTCGCTCTTCTAAAACACTCCGATCCGGAATCCAACGTCACACTGATGCTTCCTCACGATGAAGGCGTGTTTTTCGGTATGCAGGAAATAGCGGGCTTGAATGTAGTATCGCCCATTCAGGCCTACCTGGACCTGGTCGGCCTGGAGGGAAAAGGCACGGAAGAGGCGGCGGGAACCTTATTCAGCCGGGTAATTCAAAAAGGATGGCAGCCCGGCACGACTCCATCCTGAAGCATTCCATTTTCTCTTTTGACGGAACACCCCTCCACATTAACTGCAGCAGTGAAAGCATACCCGGATGTAGTTATTTAATCGGTTGATTTTCTTACGCCCAGCATGACGGGTACGGGCCGATGCGCCTTGCCGGACGGACTGTTGAGCGCCCGCACTTCTTCGTTCGATTCCCGGATCAGCAGGATGCTGCTGCCGCCGCCATCCAGATTGACGGACTGGGTGCAGCCCTCGGACTGCAGGATTAATGCAAGTTCATACAGTGTAACGCCTTCGCTGAAACCGGGCTGGCGTCCGTCGACCACTACCAGCAGCAGCCACGCGCTGCTGTCGTCAAATCCCAGAGCCGTTCGTGGATGCAGCGCGGCGTCGGAAGAATCCGGTATGATCCGGGATTTAATCAGAAGCGGAGAGAACCAGTCCGACACAGCCTCCACCGGCAATGTATCATCGGCCGGAGCTCCGATATGGGGCTTCCGTCGCGTGTCGATCCAAAATGGAGTCCGTTCGCTTTCAACCGGGCTGATTGTTTTTCCTCGGGATACCACCAACCCATGTATATCCACCGGTTGTCCTTCAAACCAGCGCGGATAGGCCGACTTGTCTTCAGTAATCCCGGCAAAGGCGTTGGCGTTGACCGCTGCCAGCGCATGATATTTTTCGAACAGATCGACAGGTTGCGTCAGTTGACTCTCGGCAGGCCCGGGACCATCGGGATCTTCCCCTGAAAGCGCAATTACCTCCAGTTCCTTAACATTGAGCGCAATTTTCAGGAAACAGATTTGCAGCGGCCGGGGATCCGTGCGGTTTTCCGTCCAGCAGATCAGCACCTCGGGCTGTTCCGGGTACAGATCAAGGAACTCCCGGGAGTGGCCGATACAGCAGACCAGCAGGAATGTTGCCGTACTTCCAGAAATCCACCGAATTTTTCGCTTTCCCATAATATAAGTATAAAGGATTAATCGGACGTCAACAGCTCCAATGTCTTCGGTATGGGAAGCGCTTCCACCCCGTTCATGCCGGCCGGATGGTCTCCCATGTAAATCACCAACGGAGTATGAGCTTTCCCATAATACGCTGCAAAGCTTTTTAATCCCCGAAGATCTCCGGGATCGATTTTTTTGGTCGCTTTGATCTCGATGGCGAAGACAGTTCCCTTTCTCTCAATTATGAGATCGACTTCACTTCCCGCATCCGTGCGCCAGGTGCTGAAACGAATTTCTTCATCGCGCCCCTGGAATTCCGATCGGATCAATTGAAGAACCAGGTGCTCAAAAAGATTTCCAATGCGATCGCTGGACGCTTCAAAGTTGTTCAGCGCTCCATTCAGGACGCCGACATCGTAGAAATAAAAGCGCGGGTGCTGAACCAGGCGAACGCGGTCTGATTTGGCAAACGGGCCGACGGCCTGGACCACAAGGGTATCGATTAAGATATCAAAATAGCGTTTTGCCGACATTCGCTCAATCGATGCCAGAGATGCAAATTTCGTAAAATCAACCGAGTTCCCGCTGTACGAACAAGCGACGTCGAAGAAACGAGAAAAGCCCTCAAGATTGCGAGTCAAAGCTTCCGCCTGTATTTCCTCCTTGAGATAAGTAATCGCGTAGTAGCGTAACAGTTTGGTCCAGGTTTCCTGATCCGTCTCCAGATAAATACCGGGCAAAAGGCCCTTACGGAGAGCATTGCGCAAATCGAACCGTTCTCCGAGCTCCGAACAGGAAAGCGGGCCGAGTTCGTAAGTAAAGATTCGTCCCGGAAGCAGGTTCGCCTGCCCGCGCTTCAGTTTCCTGGCGCTGGAACCCGTCATGAGAAACTTCGGAGGGCTTTTTTGATCCAACAGGAATTGCACCGTGTTGAGCAGGCTGGGAATCCTTTGGATTTCATCGATGAAGACCGTTTTAGCCTCGTAAATCCTTTGCTTGAGAAGGCCGGGATCGCGAAGGAACGCAACATAGGTTTCTTCATCCGCCAGATTGATTTCAAGCTCGGGTGCAAGGGAGCGGATTAATGTGGACTTGCCGGTCTGCCTCGGCCCGAGAAGAAGGTAGGATCTTCGGGCGGAGGCAAGTTTGGTCTGAAGACTACGCTCAATGTACATGTGTTCATTTTACATCGTAAAATGAACACATGTCAAGATACCGGAGCAGTGAGGAAAGATTCGACGGATAAAAACCTTTAAATAGCCGCGGAATCCGTATTGTTTTGCGTTACCTGTACTCCCGGGAAGGATCAGGCAGCCCCCAGTTTTCCGCTCTTCTCCAACGTATCCGCAACTTTTTTCAGGTTGAAGCCTTCCAGCGTCTTTCGGGTCGGCCAGCCGTGTTCCTTGTCCCAGCCCTCCAGGGCATAGAAGTGGCTCTTGAAGTCGTCCACACCCTTGCGATCAAGGTGCATTTCGCGAGCATTGTCGGAACGCCATTGGCCGTTTTCGTAAATGGGCACCCCGCCGTAAATGGTAAAGCCCGACGCGCCGGGCATGTACATGTACGGGAAGAAGTCTTCCTTCTGCCGGCTTCTCCCGTGCATCACGCGGATGGCGCGCTCCAGGGTCCAGATCTTCTGCCCGGTGCGCATGGTGTCGGCAAACGAGTCCGGCTTCCCCGTAACGGCCTTGTAGTACATGGCTTCTACATCGGGACTGTCGCCCCGCAGTTCGGGCAGGAACATCTCGCAGAACGCCATGGACTCGTTCCAGAATGTCGAGTAGTGGCGGCTCCAGGCTACCTGCCTGGCTTTATGCGGAGAATAGATGCCGGTTTTCCAGGCCTCTTCGCCCTTCCAGGCATAGTTGAACATGAAGATGTCGTCGGTATACGGAACGGTCTTCTTCGAGAGCCTCTCCAGTGATTG
Organism: Acidobacteriota bacterium; assembly: GCA_016934295.1. Lineage (GTDB taxonomy): Bacteria > Acidobacteriota > UBA6911 > UBA6911 > UBA6911 > UBA6911. The sequence goes on along the minus strand of JAFGTD010000293.1, from coordinate 61 downwards.
TTCCAGGGTACCCTCGCTGGGCTTGCCGACAGGCTCCATGAATCCATGCCAGGCGGGATCC
>JAFGTD010000292.1 GCA_016934295.1 Acidobacteriota bacterium | reverse complement strand
GGTGCATCATTCCGTGATCCTGGAGTTGAGCCTGAAGTCCAGTTATCGCGCGGAGAAGGCCCTGGGGAAAATGGCGGCGAAGCCCGACCCCAAAGAAGGGAGGGACTAATGCCAGATCGGTTCTTACCTTCAACGAATGAGCGGTTGCGCCTGAAGCAAGCGACGGGTTGGTTTGCAGCCGGAGACGCTTTCCGGAAGGCAATGACCTTACTTTCCGACGGTGCATTCAGGCTCTTTGTCCATCTCTGCCTGGAAGCTGACCGCCGGACCGGGCGTTATCGCACAACAGTGTGCTTTCGGCAAGCCTGCAAACGCAAATTTTTACACCGGGACCCGCGCAAGCTTCCGCCCATTCATCAATTTCGTAGCGATCTGGGATGATCGGATAGGGATTGCTATTACCCGGATGTGATATCGCTTGTCAGTTGGAGCATGGCGATGCCCGGCCTCGTTCTATAGTTTCTCGGTAATTCCAGGGCATCCATGCTTCCGGGTTCTCTGCCAGTTCCGCAGCATGTTTCTGCAGTTCGACCAGATAATCGAAGGGATCGGCCCTGCACCGCTCGCACGTATATATGAGGCTCATAAACAGGTCGCCGACTTGAGCGCCGTTCTGGGTTTTATAGAAAAGGGATCCCTTTCGATGCAGGATGGCCTTTTTCAACGCTCTTTCGCAGATCGTATTGTCAAGAGGAGCTCCCGGCACATGGAGAAATTGGACCAGTTCCGTCCAGTGATTTTTCATATAGAAGATGGCTTGGCCGAGGCCCGAATTGGGCTCCACCTTTTTCTCATTGATTTGTTCATCGAGCCATTTCTCCAAAGCTTCCATCAGCGGGCCGCTATGAGCCTTGTGAAAAGCCATGCGCTCCTCGGCGGACATTCCCTGTTTTTTGGTGACCGCCTCATTCATGTAGACATCGCGGAGCGTCTCCAGGACGTGCCGGCATTCGTCCGGGAATCTTGATGCGACCTCGACAAAGCCGCGCCGAGCGTGAGCTGTGCAATTGGACAGGATCACTTCAAATTCCCTGGGCACATTGCGGGACAGCAATCCATCACACATTTGAATGGGGGTGCCCGCTTCGCTTTCTCTTTGTTTTAAGACATCGGCCAGGTTTTCGCCTGCGTATTTTCGTCCGGTGAAAAAGAGCACAATTTCGCGCCCCTCTCGCGTGGAAACGATTCCGGAAGTGAAAACTCCGGTACGGTCCGATTTCCTTGCGGAACTGTCATCGGATTCCGGGATCCGTTTTTGTTCGGCTCTTTTTCCCATCAGCGCGAGGATTCGCATCGTGGTATCGTCATTGTAGAGCACCTTCCCCTGCGCTGCCTGTCGCATCAATTCCTTGAAGACGGGATGTATTATTTTGAAGATCTCCAGCACGATTCCCCATTGGGTGGAAGCCGGCAGGGGAATCCCCACACTGGCCTGCAGGCGTTGGAGCCGATGGAAGGGAAAGCCGCTGCCGTATCTGAGGATCGGGATCATGGCCCCTGCCGTCTCGTCGTACTTCTTCGTCCCCACCCCTTCGGGCGGAGCGGCGGTGAAGACCTCCAGACAGAGATTGCACCGGAGCCTCTCCATTTCGTGAACCGTTGCGCCGATGGGCGTCCGGCCAAAAAGCCGCACAATATATGCTGGAGTCTTCTGGGCATAGACCTTTCCTTTGCCGCACAGCGGGCAGGGATCACCCGACTTCAGTGATTCGTGAGATATCTTGATCCTTTGCGCCCCGGTGTAATCCCGCGCTCCGTTGCGGCCATGGCCTTTGGGTTTTTCTTTTGCTTTGCCTTTCTCGGTGCAACCCTTCTCTTGCGCGGCATGCGTTTGGCTGGAGGCGTCAGCCTCCCCGGGTTGATTGTCGAAAACGTTCTGTATTTTCTCCGTGCGCGCGCCGAAAATGATCTGCTGCAGGCGGTGAATCGTTGTTTTCTTGTTACCAATGAGATCCGTCAGGTAATGAAGCATCTCCAGCGCCGCTTTCAATTTTCCATAACGGTCTTCACCCAGAACCGGACGGGCCAGATCCAGGCAGGTTAGCAGTTCGTTTACATCAAGGTCGATCCGGGGGATATCCGCTGCCTTCATGCTTCACACAGCCTGGTGCGAAAGTTTTTGGCGAGCGGATAGCCGAGGACCTCCTTCAGGGAGCGGTTGGGTTTTTTCGATCGGCTATCCTTGCCCAGTCCGGCTGTTAGTCCAAGAACTTTCCAGTTGGCCGCGCGATAGCACGTACCTCGGAACCTTTCCGGATCCACAAAGGTTTCCAGATAATAGATGGGATGGCCGTAGGCGCGATCCCATTCCTCAGACAACAACTGCGCCATGCGGCCGAGAATGTGGGAGGCCAAGTGAGGAACCTGGATGAAGGGCAATACCAGGAATCTCGTATTGTAAGCAAGAAAGCGGATGTTCTTGCGCCGGGCTTCCGCCGACCAGCCGATGAAGCGATCGCGCGGACCCAGATGACGGGGAGCTGAAGACCAGGCCAGGCAGGCGATCGGGCGGCCCGTGGCATAGATTAAAAATTTGAGATGTTCGCCGACCGGCTGTGCGTACCCAAGATAGTGGTACCGGTCGAGCAAGCTGTTGAAAAGTGGCTCCTCCCACGTATGCCGCACCTGATGAAACTCCAGCGGCCGCATGTCCGCAAGATGAGCCTCAAGCGGGGTCGTATCTACAAGCGCCGGAATCGGCTTTTTGCGATCCTCCGCACGCCCCGCCAGGGGGTTCGGATTCATCCAGCGGACCGGCGGCAATTCGATGACACCCTCCCGATGAAGGTGGAGCATGAGTCCGCGGCATACCATATCGCGCAGCGATCCATTGGCCTGCCGCCAGTTCCAGGCTTCACACAGTTTCTTTGAGAGATCCCTCCGGCTCGACGAAGGGTTGTCGGCAATGAGCTGCTTTATAAAGAGGAGGTCCGCCTCGTTAATGTTCCGGCCACGATACGAGAGCGTTTTGTCTTCCATGCTCCGTACGGTAGCAGAAAGAAAAACGGAACGCAATTCTTATTTGAGTGTTTTCTCATTCTTCAGGACTGACACGACGCCATGCAGGAGCGGCCTGCACTTTCGTCGGATCACCCGCCGCCAGAAGCACCTGCAGCTCATGCGCTTCGAGCCGCTTCGTCACCGCGCCGCCCTCCGGCCAAAATCTATACTTACCGGCAGAAAGACGTTTTTGTGCCAGCCAGAACCCCTGGCCGTCATAAGCGAGACACTTAATTGCCGTTCGCCGTCGGTTGCGAAAAACAAAAAGGCAACCCGAGAATGGATCTTTCTGTAATACGGATTGGCAGATTTTGGCAAGTCCATCGATCCCGTTCCTGAAATCAATCGTTTCCACCGCCACCAGGATTCTCATTTGCGGCGTAATCTGGATCACCGCTTGTTCCTCCAGAACATGCTGCCAAGGGCCCCTAGGTCCGGCATTCCTCCCCCTTTGAAGTGGATCCGCATTTTGGCGCCGTTCCGGTTTTCAAGTTCGACCATGCATTCTGGAATCGATTCCTGGATCGGCGGCTGCAGTTCTATAAAGGATGGAGGCGGCTCTTTCGTGACGTTGCCATTATGGAGACGTTTCTTGAGATCGTTATAGTCCAGGTGCAGTGCCCTCGCGGTTCGATGAATGCCATATTGCGCGGCGACGTGGACTGCGGAATCCCATAACCGATCCGGAATGCGCGTCCTTGGTTTATGGCCCTGCCGCCAAAGTTCGAAACGTTTTTGAAGCTGATCTATTGGTGTCTTGCCGTTTGAAAACGCCACTGGTTTTTGAGATATCATCGGCTGTGTCCTCCCAGCGCTTTGCGCGCCCACAGCCAAAACGATATCAAATCGCCCTAAATTGAGTCATGCAGCCCTGCCGAAAGGACACGC
>JAFGTD010000291.1 GCA_016934295.1 Acidobacteriota bacterium | reverse complement strand
TCGAATCGGTTCGTATATTGTGAGAATTTACCGGAGTGTTCCAGATAATCAGAAAATCCAAGTCCATTTATTTGGGGAATCAACACCGGGTCTACCGGTAGGAGTAAAGTTGAACAGCAAAACCAAAATTCTCAAGATTCCGAATTAAATGGTGTTGAAGAATCATGTATTGAAACGGAAGAAATCTATAACCATTCATAAATAAATAATAGGGAGATAATGATATGAAAGAGCAACTTTTATTAGAAAGCGGCAATCCCGATGAGAATATTATTGATGCTATTTATGACCTTCCTGACTCCGAAATCAAATATTTCAGTTACGATGTAAGGCCATGTTTTGCGGTATCATTTAAATATAGTTTAGATGATATAAGCAACAATCCTCAGTTGGCGGAAGAAATATCAAACAAAGATGCCAAGGAACTATGGCTTCGTATAATCATAGCTCAGTCTTCATTGGCCCCGCGATTATTAACAGCTCCTACCGAAGAAGATGAATCGAAAAATGATCAGGACTCGGACGAGTACCTTACCCCGCAAGAAGTAGCAAAAATAATGAAAGTCCCCTTGTCTTGGATTTATCGTCATGCCAGTAAGTTTGGTGGTGAAAAATTTGGACGGAAGTGTCTCCGCATCAGGAAATCAAAATGGGAGTCATATCGAAAATCTGCTAAGTCACGCTGTGTGAAATAGTTGTAGCCGTATCGACGGTCTTCAGGTTAGTATATCTCATATAGGAAATAGCAGGTAAAGGAGATAGGAATGAAGAAAACAGAATTTCGAAAAACAACAATGCGACTTAGCAAGACATTGGTATTAAAAGCACGGCGCAAAGGATTGGATGAAGGGAAGCCAATGCGCCTAGTTGTTGAAGAAGCGCTGTTCCAGTATCTGGGAACGAAGGGGAAGCAGAAGGGAGGCCGATCATGAGCGAACAGGCTGAGCAAACTGGAGCGGCTAAGAAGCGGCGAGAACCGGGTGAGGGCCGGATATACCGGCCTACCTATATTAATAAGCGAACAGGGGAGAGGCAGCAAAGTGCAATTTGGTGGATTGAGTACTCCGTCAATGGCAAAAAACATTGGGAAAGCTCCAAATCAAAACGGCGGAAAAATGCTGTCGGCCTTCTTAATCAGCGGCAGGGCGAGGCAAATGGCGGAAGGCTGATTGGTCCTGCTGCACTGAGGCTTATTTTGGAGGAATTAATAAGGATGCTGGATGATGATTACAAGATCAACTCCCGAAAATCAATTGGCAGGAAGGACAGGGCTGTAGTTCATATTCAGGATTTCTTTGGTTTGGATTGCCGAGTACTTAACATCACAACTGATCGGATACGCGCCTACATCCAGCACCGTTTCGGCGAGGGTGCCATGCCAGCCACCATCCGATACGAAGTGTCGCTTTTAAGAAGATCAATCAACTTGGCAGTTCAGGCCGAAAAGCTGAATCGTTGTCCACATATTCCATCTATCAAAGTATCCAATGCTCGATCAGGATTCTTTGAAAGAGCTGAGCATGAAGCTGTTGTCGAAAATCTTCCTGATTATCTCCGTCCCGTGGCAAATTTTGCTTTTTGGTCAGGTTGGCGAAAAACAGAAATTTTAACAATTTGTTGGTCCCAGGTGGACGAAATAGTCGGAACAGTTCGCCTTGAATCTGGAACTACGAAAAATGATGAACCAAGGATACTTCCTTATAAGGAGCACGAAGGGCTTCGGGAGTTGGTCCAAGGTCAAATAGCCACGAGGGAAATGTTGAAGGCTGGCGGAGTGATTTGTCCGTGGGTTTTCAATAATGATGGAAAAAGGATCAAGGAATTCCGTGGTGCTTGGAAGAGTGCGTGCCGGAAGGCGGGAGTCCCTGGCAGGCTGTTTCATGACTATCGGAGAAGTGCAGTCAGGAATTTTGAATTAAATGGTATTCCGAGGTCGGTGGCCATGAAGTTGGTAGGTCACAAAACTGAAAGTATTTATCGAAGGTATGCCATCGTTGCTCCGCAGGATTTGGCGGATGCAATGTCAAAGCTATCCGAATTTCATGGGAAGGAGGATTCGCAGGGAAAAGTGGAACATCAGTTGGTACAGTTTGGAAAGAAATAACATTTTACGGAGAAAGTACGGAGAAAGTCAGAGTGAGGTAGAAGTGAGAGCAAAAAATTGTTGGATCATAAATAACAGAGATAAAAGAGTTTTATTGGTGCCGAAGGAGGGGGTCGAACCCTCATGCCCGCGAGGGGCGCGGGATTTTGAGTCCCGTGCGTCTGCCAGTTCCGCCACTTCGGCACATAGATCTCGCAAAGGAATACTTGCGTGGACGCAAATAGTAGCCCATCCGCTCCCCCGGAGTCAATTCCGCCTTGATGATTCATAACCGTTGAGTTGTGGCACAACGTACGTAGAAATACGTACGATTTGGATTAAAGATATTAAAAATTTTGAATGGTATGGAGTATTTCCGGCAAGGACTCAGTGAAAATAATTCATATAATTGTACTTGTATTGCGCCGTATCGGCCGGCTTCCCGGGGCGCGTCCAATTGAACTGAGACGGTTTATTTGATATAATAGGCAGTTCCCGGAGGTCTTATGGATTTTCATATCGGAGATAAGGTAGTCTACCCCAATCACGGGGTGGGCATCATTGAGGAAGTCAGCAATCGATCCGTCAATGGCACGCCCGAAGAATTTTATATGCTCAGGATTCATTCCAACTCATCCCTGGTGATGGTTCCCACCGCTAATGTAAAAAGTGTGGGATTGCGTCGAATTATTAAAAAGGGGGATGTGGATGGATTGTTCAAACTGCTCCGGGAGGATTTCTACGAACCCGAAGCGGATTGGAAAGGCCGTTATAAAGATCATTCCGAAAAAATGCGTACCGGCTCTATTTTTCAAGTTGCGGAAGTCCTTAAGAACCTGGTCTATCTGAGCTACCGAAAAAGCCTCTCTTTTAGAGAAAAACGGATGCTGGATCGGGCCAAACAACTAATAATTTGCGAGGTGGCTACCGTGCGCGGTCTGAATGAAAAGTCCGTAGAGGATCAGATCGACCGTGTGCTTTCCGAAGCCTACTCGCGCTCGGTTAAGACTTCAGCCTAACCTTGTCACCCCTGCTGATTTATTTCATATTTCTCATTTTTTTCTTGGGCCTTTCTGTTTTTTTTGCCGGCTCTGAAATAGCTTTCATGAGCCTGAACCGTCCCCGTTTGAAGTACCAGGCGGAATTGGGCGACAGACAGGCGCAGGCGATCCGAAGGATTATCAAGAAGCCCGACCGGCTCCTGGGCGTGATTCTTCTCGGCAATACGGTGGCCAATATTGCCGCCGCCAGTCTGCTCACTTTCATTATCGCGACATATATTGCCGAGGAGTACGTTGATTCCATCAGTATCGCCGGATCCGTTGTCCTGACTCTGGTCGTGCTCATTTTCTGCGAGCTGACGCCTAAAATCATTACGGCAACACACCCGGAACACTCCGCGCGCAAACTGATCCTGCCCATTCGATTTTCCATTTGGATTCTTTCGCCCTTTTCCCGTCTGGCCGCCTGGATTGCCAACAGGATTGTCCGGATTGTCGGGATACCGACCGCCGCAAGCCCGTTCTCCCTGGGGCCGAGTGAAGATGAAATCAGGGCAATGATTGCCGGTTCCAGCGCCAACGGCATGCCTGTTGAAAAGAGGGAAATGCTGGATAATATTTTCGAGATCGGTTTGACCCGTGTGCGTGAAGTCATGATCCCGAGAGGCGAGGTCGCGGCGGTCGACATAAAAGATCCTGTCCGGGAAATTCTGGCCATGGTCAATCAGACGCACTATTCCCGCATTCCCGTCTTCAGGCAGAATTTTGACAATCCCCTGGGCATACTTCACGTCAAAGACCTGCTGCAGCATGTGCAGAAGGACGGGGCAATCAACCTGCAGGCTTTGTTGCGCCCGGCCCATTTTATTCCCGACAGCGCCCGGCTCGATACAGTGCTGAGACAGTTTCAATCGATGCACCTGCATATGGCCATAGTGGTGGATGAGTTCGGAGGCGTAGCCGGAATCGTTACCCTGGAGGACCTGCTGGAAGAGATTGTCGGCGAGATTCGCGACGAGCATGACACCGAGATCGATGCGGTTCGTGAACTGGGTTCCAACCTGTACTCTGTCGAGGGGAACCTGCCCGTTAAGGATTTTAACCGCTTCTTTGATAGTAGCATCATCCCGGAGGCGCCGGGATACACGACGCTGGCGGGATACCTGGAGTTTCTGGCCGGGCGCCTCTTGCTGGAAGGGGAAACCCTGCAGTATCAGGGCTTTGTTTTCACAATTGAAAAAGTGGAAGGATTCCGGATCGTATCGGTTCGTGTCCGCCCGTTGCCTTCTCACGCCGGCACTGCGTAAAAACGGGGATCCCCATTTTTACAACTACTCCGCCAATGCATCGAACGCTGTACGTGCAGCCTGAATCGTGGCCTTGATATCGTTTCCCGTATGAGCCAGGGATACGAAGCTGGTCTCGAATTGAGACGGCGGGAAGTAAAAGCCCTTTTTCAACAGGGCGTGGAAGAACTTGCCGTAAGATCCCGTGTTGCTTGTCTTGGCGGATGTAAAATCGGTGACCGGAGAATCGTTGAAGAAGATCGTGAACATGGAACCGATCGTATTAATCCTTACCGTAACCCCTGCCTGATCCGCGGCTTTCTGCAACCCCGATACAAGATTCTGCGTCATGCGCTCCAGTTTCGAGTAATTGCTCGCTTTCTTCAGAACCTTCAGAGTCGCGATTCCGGCAGCTACCGCAAGAGGATTTCCCGACAGGGTGCCGGCCTGGTACACGGGACCTTCAGGCGCGACCCACTTCATTATTTCCCGATGGCCGCCGTAGGCTCCGATCGGAAGGCCTCCGCCGATGATTTTCCCAAGGCAGGTGATGTCCGGTTTCACTTTGAGCAGTTGCTGGGCTCCACCGTAGGAAAGGCGGAATCCCGTAATCACTTCATCAAAAATCAACAGGGCTCCATGCTCCCGGGTGAGTTTGCGCAGGCGTTGCAGGAAACCTTTAGCCGGCAGAACGGCACCCATATTTCCTGCGACCGGTTCGAGGATTACCGCCGCAATTTCCGAGCGGTTGCGATTGAGAACGTCTTCGAGGGTGTCGGGATCGTTGTACGGAACCGAAATCGTATAATTGGAATCCTGCGGAACGATTCCGGGGCTGTCCGGAAGGCCGAGTGTCGCAACGCCGGAGCCTGCCTTTACCAGAAGGCTGTCGACATGGCCGTGGTAGCATCCGTCGAATTTGATGATCTTATGCCTGCCCGTAAATGCCCGTGCCAGTCGCACTGCGCTCATTGTGGCTTCGGTCCCGGAATTGACAAGCCGGACCTTATCGATGGACGGAAGGGCGTCGGCGATCATTTCCGCAAGAACCACCTCGCTTTCCGTCGAGGCGCCGAAACTGGTGCCCAGCGAAATCTGTTTCTGCAGCGCTGCCTTTATTTTGGGGTGGCAATGGCCGAGAATGAGCGGGCCCCAGGATCCGAGATATTCGATATATGTATGCCCGTCTATGTCCCGGATACGGCACCCTTGGCCCGATTTAATGAAACGGGGATGGCCGCCGACGCTCTGGAAAGCGCGAACGGGGCTGTTTACGCCTCCGGGTATGCGATGCTGGGCTCTGGAAAACATGTGTTTTGATTTAGGGGTCATTGGGCGCGCTCCAATCAAGGATGAATTAGGCCGGCGAATATGAAAATGCGGCTGCAAGTTGTTATCAAGATTCTAAAAGCTTTACCGCTTCCTTTGCAAAATAGGTAAGGATAATATCGGCCCCGGCGCGGCGGATGCCGATCAGGGATTCCAGCATCGTGCGGGGGAGATCCAGCCAACCCATCTGCCCTGCAGCCGTCAGCGCGGAATATTCTCCGCTTACCTGGTAGGCCGCCAGGGGTTGAGGATACCGGTCTCGTATCATGCGGATAATATCGAGGTAGGGTCCTGCGGGCTTTACCATCAATATATCGGCTCCTTCATTAATATCCAGGTCGATTTCCTTCAAAGCTTCACGGGCGTTTGCCGGATCCATCTGGTGGCTGCTGCGGTCCCCGAAGGCGGGCGCGGAATCGGCCGCTTCGCGGAAAGGTCCATAATACCCGGATGCATATTTCACAGCGTAAGACAGGATAGGCGTATTAGTGTAGCCGTTCCGGTCCAGTAAATTGCGAATGGCGCCGACGCGACCGTCCATCATGTCGGAAGGAGCGACGATGTCGGCTCCGGCTTCGGCATGGGACAAAGCGGTACGAGCCAGCAGCTCCAGGCTTTCGTCGTTATCAATCTCTTCGCCGACCAGGATCCCGCAGTGTCCGTGGGACGTGTATTCGCACAGGCAGACATCCGTAATTACCAGGATCCCGGGGACTTCCCGCTTCAGCGCGCGAACCGTTTCCTGCACGATTCCCTTTTCATCGTAGGCCGAGGTTGCCCGATCATCCTTCCGTTCAGGAATGCCGAACAGCAGGATCCCGGGTATCCCGAGCGACTTGATGGATCGCACCTCTTCGACCAGCGTATCGATGGACCACTGGTAATTGTCCGGCATGGATACGATTTCTTTCTTTACTCCTTCCCCGGGACAGACAAACAGGGGGTAGATCATCTGCTCCGGCGAAAGCCGGGTTTCGGAAACCATCCTTCGCAATATTGCGTTCATTCTAAGTCGTCTGGGACGAGTTGTCGGATAGGTCATGGCGTCACGCTTCCAGGAGGGAATTGCCGCCCTTTTAGCATGCAATTCATCCATTAAAAAAATGAGATTATACCACAACTAGCGGCACCGGTGCTTATATGCCGGAACTTCCGCAGCGGGCTGGCGTAATGAAATACGGATTAATGAAATGCGGGCTATGGTTTTAATCCACAGCAGCTTATGGTAGAAGTGATAAAATGCTGACCCAAAATCCCCCGGCAAAATTGCTGCCATTGGAAATCCGGGTTCTGAAGACTATCCGGGACAACGCCATGCTGTCGCCCGGCGAGCACGCGGTTGTTGCCGTCTCCGGAGGATCCGATTCCACCGCCCTTCTCCTGTGCCTCCATGCACTGATCCCTTCTCTGGGCTGCAATTTAACCGTTGCCCACTTGAATCACTGCCTTCGGGGGAAGGAGGGGGATGAGGATGAGGCATTCGTGCGCCGCATGAGCACCGAACTGGGGCTTCCGTATGAAACCGAGAGCATCGAGGTTCTGCAGCAGGCATCTGCCGCGAAGCAGAATCTGGAGCAGGCCGCGCGTGAAAAGCGGTACGATTTTCTTCAACGGATCGCTGAAAAGGTAGGAGCGCAGAAGATTGCCGCCGGACATAACCGGAACGATCAGGCGGAGACGGCGCTTTTTCGCTTCCTTCGCGGAAGCGGAATTGAGGGCCTGTCGGCGATTCACCCGGTTGTCGACGGCCTCGTGATCCGTCCTTTGCTGGAATGTTCCCGCGGCAGCATCCTGGAATACCTGAATCAGCGGGGATGCGCGTACCGGGAGGATTCCTCCAATACGGACCTCCGTTTTTCGAGGAATCGGATCCGCCGGGAGCTTGTTCCCTACCTGGAGAAGAACTTCAATCCAAAGCTGGTACAGACTTTGGCCCGTGAAGCCGATTTAATGCGCGAAACCTGGACACTTCTCGAAGCCCAGGCTACCGAGGCTTTTAATGAGATGGCTCGTTTCATTGACGACGGGATCTCGATGAAGAAAGAGGCGATTGCAGCGTTGCACCCCGCTCTTCAGAAACAGGTTCTGCGTTGTGCATTGCGGCGTTGCACAGGATCCCTCAAGGGTATTTCGCTGGCCAATATTGAAGCTATTCTCTCGCTCTGCAGGCATTCACAGAGCGGCGGGCGTATTCTATTGCCGCGCAAAGCCCTGGCAATGCTTCAGTTTGACGATCTGCTGCTGTTGCGAAAAGCGCCTGGACCGTGTCCCGGTTTCCGGTATGAACTGGAAGTTCCCGGTTTTTGTCATGTTGCGGAGGCGAGCGCTGCTTTCCGGACCGAAATCTGCGGATTCCAGGAACGCAGCACGGCCGGAGACTATGTAATCCGTGCTTTTCTGGAACCTTCCGCTCTTCAAACGCCTCTAATCATTCGATCCAGGATCGCGGGAGACCGATATGGCGGCGCGGGATGCCGGAAAGTAAAAAGGATGCTGATCGATGCAAAAATCCCGCTGACCCTGCGTGATACCTTGCCTATGGTAGTGTCCGGCAAGGATGTTATCTGGATTCCCGGCTTCCGGCCGGCGAAAGCCTACAGGGCCGGCAACGGATCGGAAACTTCAATAATGATTGAGGTTAAAACGGATGGGTGTGATTGAGCCGAAAGAAGTCCGGACATGCCGGTTGCATACCGGTACAGGCATCTTATACTGAATGGTGAGGCATTTGCCCGGAATGTCCTGGGGATTTCCTCAGAGTCAGCGGCAGGAATCGGGAAAAAGGAAGGCAGAAGAACAATTTCGTTTTCCTGTTTGAGGCTCACAGCTGCCGGGGTCTTGAAAGAATTGATCGAAGGAACCGTCAATTCTATGAAACTACGGGAGATATCTGGTATACTTATGCATGAGTGCTTCGTGAAGAATGAAACGAATCGGGGTATTTTCTCCTGATTCGTAAGCAACCGGTATGAAGAACTCATGGGAGGTTTCTCTTTTGAGCACCAACTTGAAAAATATTCTTGTATGGTTGGCGATCGTCGTTTCGCTGATCCTTTTATGGCAATTATTCTACAGCATTAAAGACGTAAATATCGAAGACAGGGAATTCTCGTCTTTTTATCAGGATGTGACGGACAAGAAGATCAAAACCGTAAAAATCATGGGCGAAGACCTTGAAGGCGAGGACGCCCAGGGTCAGAAATTTAAGACCGTCGTGCCCCCCGATGCCGGTTGGGATCTGGTGCAGTTTCTTCAGGATAACGGGGTTGCGGTGGATTATGAGAAGTCCTCCAACAGCGGCCTGATGTACGTTTTCCTTTCTTCCTGGCTGCCGTTTATACTGCTGATCGGTTTCTGGATTTTTCTCATGCGTCAAATGCAGAGCGGCGGCAATAAGGCACTTTCCTTCGGTAAAAGCCGGGCGCGACTCCTGTCCAGCCAGCAGAAAAAAATCACCTTTAAAGACGTCGCCGGCGTGGAAGAGGCGAAAGAGGAATTGACGGAGATAATCGAGTTCCTGAAAGAACCCCAGAAATTTCAGAAACTTGGAGGACGCATCCCCAAGGGCGTTCTGCTCATGGGACCGCCGGGAACAGGAAAGACGCTTCTGGCACGCAGCATAGCCGGTGAGGCCAACGTCCCGTTTTTTTCCATCAGCGGATCCGATTTCGTGGAGATGTTCGTCGGCGTTGGCGCCAGCCGCGTCCGGGATCTTTTCGAACAGGGCAAAAAGAATGCTCCCTGCATCATCTTCATCGATGAGATCGATGCGGTGGGCCGGCATCGGGGAGCAGGCCTGGGCGGAGGCCACGACGAGAGGGAACAGACCCTGAACCAGCTGCTGGTGGAAATGGATGGGTTCGAGTCCAATGACGGCGTAATTCTGATCGCTGCGAGCAACCGTCCGGATGTGCTGGATCCGGCTCTTCTCCGACCGGGGCGATTTGACAGGCAGGTGGTTGTTCCGCTGCCGGATATCCGAGGTCGGGAAGGCATTATCAAGGTGCATACCCGCAAGATTCCTATCTCGGATGATGTGGAGATCTCGGTCATCGCCCGTGGAACTCCCGGATTTTCCGGTGCCGCTCTGGCCAACCTTGTGAACGAAGCCGCCCTGAATGCGGCCCGTTACAGCAGAAAACTGGTCGCCATGAGCGACTTCGAAGGAGCCAAGGATAAAGTCCTCATGGGCAAGGAACGCAAGTCCATGGTTATTACAGAAAAGGACAAAAAAGTCACCGCGTATCATGAAGCGGGACATGCCCTGGTTGCTTACATGGTTCCCGGAAGCGATCCTCTGCATAAGGTGACCATCATCCCGCGAGGCATGGCTCTCGGATTGACGCAGCAGCTTCCGGAGACCGACAAACATAATTACACGAAAGAATTTGTCGAAGGGCAGATCGCCATTCTAATGGGAGGCCGTTGCGCCGAGAGGATCTTCCTTGACATGGAAACGACAGGCGCCGCAAACGATATCGAAGTGGCGACCGAGCGTGCCCGTAAAATGGTGACCGAGTGGGGCATGAGTCCCGAAATGGGACCGCTGGCTTTCGGTAAGAAGGAAGAGCAGATTTTTCTCGGCAGGGAAATTTCACAGCATCGGGATTACAGCGAGGATACCGCTATTCGGATCGACCGCGAGGTCAAACGGATCGTGGAGGAGGGATATTCCCTCGCCTGGAAAACACTGGAGGATAACCGGGAAACTCTGGTGCGTTTGGCCGAATCCCTGCTGGAATTTGAAACTCTGGACAGCTGCGACATCGAGGCGATCATTAAAGGCAAACCGTTAAAGCCAAGAACGGCGGAATCCTCGGACTCCGATTCCAAAGGAAAGCCTGAAAAGGAAAAGCCGTCGGAGGATCCTTCATTGCCGCAGCTTATCAACCCCAAAGGAAAGCCTGCCCCGGCGTAATGAATCCATCGATCCGACAGGATTCTCCGTCATGCCGGAAACGGCACCCCCCCCGGCAGAGTAAACGAGCGTGAATGTCCCGAGCCTCGATATTTGGGGATCGTCTGAAGGACCGGTCGGGTGCATGCTTGACAGGCATGTCTTCATGGTCCGGCGCCTGTGAGTACAATGCAGCCAAGAAAAAAATTTCAAATCAAGGCAGGGGATAAAAATCTGGATCTGGGCGAAAGGACCCTTGTTATGGGTATCCTCAACGTTACGCCCGATTCGTTTTCAGACCGGGAGCGGTTCCTGGCTCCTGCTGTCGCGGTGGAGCGAGCCTGGAAGATTGCCGAAGAAGGAGCCGATATCCTGGATATCGGTGGGGAATCAACCCGCCCTGGATCTCAGGAGGTCGACGCCGATGAAGAGCTGCGGCGCCTGTTGCCGGTGCTGGAGAAACTCGGCAACCGTTACCCGATCCCTATCTCGATCGATACATCGAAAGCGAAGGTTGCCCGGGCGACCCTGGAGCGCGGCGCTTCGATTATTAACGATGTGACTTCCTTTCAGAAGGACCCGCAGATAGGGCAGGAGGCAACCGAGTTCGACGCGGCCGTTGTTTTGATGCATATGCGGGGAACTCCGATGACTATGCAGAAAATACCTCCGAGCGAGGATATTCTGCGCGATATTGAAGCCTGGGCGCAAGAAGCGGTTGCGCGAGCTCGAAACTGTGGTGTATCCTCGGATAGGATCATACTGGATCCGGGAATTGGATTTGGCAAAACGGCAGCGCAGAACTTTGAAATTCTCCGGAACCTCGATCGTTTAAGTGCCGCCGGATTTCCCGTTCTGGTGGGGACATCGCGTAAATCGTTTATAGGTTCCATAATAAATAAACCTGCCGGCGAGCTTGTCCTGGGAACCGGCGCGAGTGTTGCAGCATCGATTGTGCTGGGTGCTCATATTGTACGGGTTCATGATGTGGCCGCGATGAGGGAGATTGCGGACGTTACGGATGCCATTGTCGGAGCGGGCGGCATATAAAAGGCCGGTC
Organism: Acidobacteriota bacterium; assembly: GCA_016934295.1. Lineage (GTDB taxonomy): Bacteria > Acidobacteriota > UBA6911 > UBA6911 > UBA6911 > UBA6911. The sequence continues at coordinate 4,461 of JAFGTD010000291.1, read as the reverse complement.
GTTTGCGACGGTTGAGATTTACCGAATAGGAATGTATATTTACTACTAAAGCCCCCTGAAAAGGAACCGCCGGATCCATGGATTCGATTATGGGTTTTTTTCAATCTTCGTTTTTTGCATTAAGCGATCTCATCGATATTGCACTGGTTGCCTATGTTATCTACCGGTTTCTCCTGTTGATTCGGGGAACCCGGGGCGTCCAGATGACCTTCGGAATTGTCGTACTCCTTTTATTGTACTGGAGTTCCCGCTACCTGGGGCTGGATACGGTCCAGTGGCTCCTGTCCAATGCCCTGACGTATATTGTTTTTGCAATCATAGTGCTTTTTCAGAGTGAGATACGACGCGGGCTGGCAGGCATCGGGAAAACCCCGATCCTGGCCAGGCAGATCCGCCAGCGCAGCGAAGGATTTGAAGAGATCACCCAGGCTGCTACCACCCTGGCATCCAGGAAGATCGGCGCGCTCATAGTTATTGAGCGGGGTATAGGACTGAAGAATTATGTGGAGAACGGAATTGTCCTGGACGCCATGCTCGCATTCGATCTTCTGGTGACTATATTTAATCCCAATACTCCTCTTCACGACGGCGCCGTCATCATACAGCGGAGCCGGATTGCGGCCGCGGCCTGTTTCCTGCCGCTCACGCTCGACCCGTACCACAGCAAGGAACTGGGAACCAGGCATCGCGCCGCCATCGGCATCACCGAGGAAACCGATGCTGTTGCGGTTATCGTCTCGGAGGAGACCGGTGTCATTTCCCTTGCGATTAACGGCAGGATTACGCGCAACCTTGACAGTGTCACTTTACGCGCTTCGCTGGAAACCGCGTGTGAAAACGCTCCCGGAAAAACCGTTACCCGCCTTGCCAGGCGGCGCCCGGAAAAGATATGAGCCCGAATATTAAAGAAAAACTGCTGGAGAACTGGATTCTGAAAATCACCGCGATTTTCCTTGCCGGCATACTATGGCTGTTCATCCAGGAGTTGGAAACGGATAAAACCGTCACGGCCCCGGTTAAGGTCCAGGGGGTGCCCGCCGGAATGGAAATTTCCAGCGGACTTCCTTCAACCGTACAGGTGAGATTCCGCGGGGCAGATCAAACCCTTGCCTGCAATATCGATCTGCGGGATGCCAGGGAAGGGGAAAACAGAATTACCTTAACCCGGGATCATATTGAAACCCAGCAGGGATTCGGAATGGAGGTGTTTCAGGTCAATCCCTCGCAGGTTACATTGATGCTGGAAAAGACAATCAGTAAACCGGTTCCGATTACCATACCGGTACAGGGGGAAGTGGCGGACGGTTTCGAAATTTACGACAAGATCCCGAGTTCCAGGGTAGTGGAGATAACTGGGCCTCGGTCCCATATAGAATCCATTGGAGAGGTCCCCACGGACATTATTGACATCAGCGATCTGGACCAGGATTCAAATTTTCAGGTGAGTCTGAATTTCGAGGACGGAGCGATTCGATCTTCCATAACAGATCCGATTTGGGTGGAATTGCGCATCGGTCCCCGCAGAAATGAGTACTACATTAATAAAGTGCCCCTGGTAATGGAGAACGAATCCTATGTTTCCTCTCCAAAACAGATCGACATCCATGTCATGGCTCCGGAAGACCTGCAGCCCGATCTTGTCCCGGGTAATTTCAGCGCGATAATAAGAACTCAAAATCTCGACCCGTCCGCTCTCCCCGCCAAGGTAAAGCCTGCGATAAATTACCGGGAGGACTGGAAAGGCAAAATCAAGCAGATGGGAACGAGACCTCCGGAAGTTACCGTCCGCAAGAAGGACGAACAATCTTCCAAACAATAATCCCCGGTCCGTTTTCGCGGATCGGACGGGGGCTCTACTGCAATATAAAATGGAGACAGCCACTCAAAAAATCAAATCCCTCGAAGAAATTATCGGTTTGCGGAAAGAGCTTAAGACGTCGGGTAAGCGTCTGGTTTTCACCAACGGCTGCTTCGATATACTGCATGTCGGGCACGTACGTTACCTTAACCGGGCCCGCGCTCTCGGAGACTGCCTGGTTGTCGCCCTCAACAGTGACCGTTCCGTCAGGCGGATGAAGGGCGAATTCCGTCCCGTCGTCCCTGAAATGGAAAGGGCAGAAGTTCTTGCCGCACTGGCCAGTGTCGACTACCTGTTCATTTTCGATGCCTTGACGCCACAGGGGATTATCGACGCCATCGTGCCGGATGTTCTCGTGAAAGGGTCGGATTGGAACCTGTCGCGCGTTGTCGGCCGCGAGACGGTTGAAAGCTCCGGAGGTTCCGTATTGACCGTTCCCGTGGTTGAAGGATCCTCAACTACCGGGATCATCCGCAAAGTAATCGATAGCTTCGGTTCATCGGCATAGCCATAGGCAACACTGGGTATGAACGTTCGGACGTTTAGCGTTAGACGTCAAACGTCCAACGTGTAAACGTTCAAGAACCCACCCACGTTCTAAACCCGCAAACTCCCGGGAAATTTTGTATTGTTGAACGTGTGAGTTAAAATGCCGCCGCAGCTTTCGGCACTGCAAGTGCCGCCGGTATTTAAGGTTTGAATATGATTCAGCTGAAAAAGACTTTCGAGAAGGCCATGGATTCAGGCGCGCTGCAGGAACTTGCGGGGCGTATCCAAGCCGGAATCCGCAGCCCCAGGCTTTCCGGCGCGGCTGGAGGGGCCAGGGCATTGGGAATCTCGGGCGCGGTTCTGGCTGAGAATCGTTCGGTGGCGGTACTGACCCCTTCAGGCGCCGAAGCGCAGCATTTGGCCCGGGAGCTGGGTTTTTACCTGGATTTGCTTTCGTCTTCCCCCGTCGATATCGTTCACATGGCGGATCTTGAAGTGGATCCCTATCGCGGGCTGTCTCCCCATCATGAAATATCCGCAAACCGAGCCCATGCGTTGTGGCGGATTCTCCAGGACGGACCGAAGGTTCTTGTCGCATCGATAAAGGCTGCAGCCGTCCGTCTGCGCACCCCCGAACAGTTTTTTTCCTATTGCCTGATGCTGAAAAAGGACGAGGATATATCCCCGGACAGGATCCGCGAGTACCTTTTTGAGTCCGGTTATATCGAGGACGATCCCGTTACCGATCCCGGCGAGTTTTCTCTCAGGGGAGGGATCCTGGATATTTTCCCGCCTCATTTGGACAAACCCGTCCGCCTGGAGTTTTTCGGGGACTGCATTGAATCTCTCAGGATTTTCGATGTTGATTCCCAGAGATCTGTAGAGAGCATCCCTTATGTGGAGCTTATTCCAATGCGGGAATATTGCTTCAGGCGCGATACTCTGCAGCAGTGGGCTGAAAAAGTACCGTCTCTCTGGAGCGAGCCGTTTTTGCCGCACCTGGTCGAAGAGATCGGTCTCGCGCGACAGGGGGAAATGTTCCCGGCATTCGAATTTCTGCTTCCCGCCGTGGATCCTCTCGAAGGCACCCTGTTTGATTATCTCAAGGGATATCGCATCATCGCAGTGGAACGGGAAGCGTCGGAAGATTCCCTGAATCGGTATCATGCCGAACTTTACCAGCGGTATCTGGATCGAATTGAAGCGCACAAGCCGGTTCTGTCCCCGGATCAGATTTATGTAACGGCAGAGGATTTCAGCGCCTCTCTCGACCGTTTCCCGAACCTGGAAGTCGAAGAGCTTGCGATCGCGGATAAAGAGAATCCTCCGGTATATCTTTCTGCCCAGACTACCAGAAAATATCATGGCAATATCCGGGCGCTTATAGGGGATATCGAGAAATCTCGCGATGCCGGGGAACATCTGGCCTTCGTCCTCTCCAACCTGGGCCGCGCGGAGCGTATCCGGGATATTCTAAAGGAGTATGAGATTCCTGCCCGCCTCTGCCGCGATCAGGGCGGCGAGTTGGATGGAGATCTTCCACCGGGCGGAGACATTCTCATAGCTATCGGGAATCTCCATGCCGGTTATTATTTGCCGGCTGCGAACCTGCGCGTCCTGACGAGTTCGGATCTTTTTGATGAATCGGATGTGGGGTCGGGGCCGAGGAAAACCAAGGCGGCGCATCGGCAGCTTTTCCTGTCCGATTTCAGGGATCTGAAACCGGGGGATTATGTCGTTCATGTCGACCATGGCATAGGCCTCTTTAATGGATTGAAATCCATAGGACTGCACGGCAGCTCCAAGGAATTTGTGCTCCTGAGCTACCAGAACGACGCAAAGCTTTATGTTCCGGTCGAAAGGCTGGACCTGATACAGAAATACAGCAGCATGGGGGGGACGCGCCCCACACTGGACCGTCTGGGAGGCATGAGCTGGAGCCGAACCAAGTCCAGGATCAAGAAATCGATGCGGGATATGGCGGAGGAGCTTTTAAAGCTGTATGCCCGAAGAAAGACGATCCCGGGATACGCCTTTTCTTCGGATACCGCCTGGCAGCAGGAATTTGAAGATGCTTTCGAATTCGAATTGACCCGGGATCAGGTCGATGCACT
>JAFGTD010000290.1 GCA_016934295.1 Acidobacteriota bacterium | reverse complement strand
GGCTGCGTCCCGGGGCCCACGCCTCCCATCATCATGGGTGCGTTGGGCACCGTCTTCTGCCATGCAGCGCCTGCCCAAAGGCCCATTTTATGCCCGTCCCCTCCATAGATGCCTCCGCCGGCTTTCACCAGAGGCAGTATCCAGGGACAATATTTTCCCACCATCTCCTCGTCTTTGAAATCTCCGGTGGCAAGAACGACGGCTTTCGTGCCTTCGTAGATACAGTAACTGCCGTCCGGAGCTTTCGCGATCACCGCACGGACCCTGCCGGTGTTCTTTTCTTCGCGAACGAGTTGCACCGCCGTCGTGTTGTAATAAATCCGTACGCCGCGCGCATGGGCGGATTCGGCCAGGACATTTACAACAAGCTGTTGGCTGCGACCTGCCGTTTTTATATTCTCCCCCAGCCACGAGTGAGAGCCCGGATACATCGTCAATATGCCGTCAGGGTCTGTGTTGCCCATTTCGATGACAGACTGGTATCCCGCGGCCTCCATCTTGTCGATCAGCCAGTCCATGGCTTCGCCGCTTTTGTGCGCCCACAGCCACCACTTGTCCTGGTCGACCCTGAAAGAGTGGCACTTCATTTCATCCTTGAATTCCCTGGCCGGATTCGACGTGAGGTTAAGCTTGCGCATCAACTTGCTGTTGAAAGCGTGATTGGAGCCGCCACGGCCTACGGGCGCGGAACTCGATGCGATCACCACGACCTTGGCTCCATCCTCAACGGCTGCATTGGCGCAAACCAGACCGGATGTTCCTGCGCCGATCACCACGATTTCCGTAGATATCCTTTGCTTAATCTCGTCTGCCGGGATTGGAGGCGGCGGAGTTTCAAAGGAATAGGTCTTGGATTGAGCAGATTGAGTCAAACTCAATCCATTTTCGACCAGTCCGGGGCCGGTCGCTGCAATGATGCCGGCGCCGGTGCCTTTCATGAATTTCCTGCGGGTGATGTTTTTTTTCACTTTCCTGGCCATATATCCTCCCGGATAGAATATCGCGAAAATGCTCTGGAATATATCCTTGGCGATACTTCAAAATGTCCCGTATGAATCGATGACTGGTCGAGACGGCCGAAGCAAGCTACAGCGGATTTAGGCTCAGCCCTTATTTCTCACGGGATTCCGGCACAACGCGTTTCCCCTGATTGAGCAGGGCGTGGTGAATGCGTGATTTGAATCGCCATCCCTGGGGTGTCCTGGCGTAAACGTCCTCATAATAGCCGTCGTGTTCGATTTTGTTGGGATCGCCGCCCAATCCAATCATCAGCATATCGACAGTTCCCGCAGCCCCTTCCGCAGTGGGGGTAATGATGTGGTTGACGTAGATGTGACGGACGCCCTCTTCGATCCAGGGTACGTTTTTGCATCCGTTTGCACCGCCGCCGGAAGCCTCTGCCAATTTTTCGCGTCCCTGCATTTTCATAAGGACCTTGCCGTTCATTAAGGGAGCGAAGAAACCATCGGGCGTGAAGAGATCGGCGTAGTCATAACCGTTGTTGGAGCATGTATCGATGGCCCGCGCATACTTTGCCACAAGCTGCTGGATCTGAAAATAATCCAGGGCGGTAAGCTCTGTGACTTCGGCCTTCTGTGCGGATGCGGTCGAGGCAAGAATCAAAAACAGGACGAGCATCATTCGAGTCTTCATTGTGTTTCCTCCCGGAGTTCATATGATTATAGGGCTTCACCGATGAAAACTCTATCCGGCTTTACATAGTAAGCAGCGAAGGATCTGACAGGAGAGAAATTTTAAAATACCTGTGATTATTTTTCCTGTCCACTTATAATCGCGAAACATTGAGGGCAATTACACCGCGATACGAGAATTCCTTAAAGAGCAGCAACCGGGAAAAGGGATTTCAAAAAGGGGAGATGAAAATGCTGAAAGAGGATTGCAGGGGAGTCCACGTTGGAAGGCGCGATTTTTTAAAGGCAACGACAATGGCGGGTATGGCTGCAACTCTTCCGGAGAATCTTTTGCAGAATTCCGGGAGAGCAGTGAAACCGGGGAATAGAGGAAACAAACGGAAATTGCTCCTGTTGGGAAGCTATCCCCAGGCATATGAGAATCTGATTCAGTCGGTAAAATCTATCAGGGAATTCGAGTTTACCGTAGTTTCGGCTCAGCCTGATTATCAGAAACCGCAGGAAATAATTAAAACTATACAATCCGAAGCTCCGGATATCCTGTTCTTCGGCATGCCGGGATCATTAAACCCGGGAAATATTCCCGTGGCCCTGGGATATATCGATGTACCTGTCGTACTTCTTCCTACGTTTTCAGACCTGATCATGATGGACGCGGATACGGCTGCCGCATTCAGGGCAAACGGGACGAATGCAGTGCTTGCGAATTCTGAAGCGCATGCAATCGAATTGATCAAGATTTTGGCGACTCCCAGACTTCTTGAAGGCAGGCGGGCTGTCATCTACGGCAGGCCGTTCGACTCCTCCACCGTGCCGTCGCGCAATCTGGACGCGGAGACCGTCTATAAACGCACGGGCGTCCACCTGGAATTCCGGCCTGTGGAACAACTGAAGCCGCTGCTTGAAACCGTCGATCCGGTCATTGCCCGACAAGAAATGGAAAGGTGGAAGAAAGGCGCGACATCGATTGTTGAACCCACGGATGAAGATCTTTTTAAATCCTGCAAAATGTATGTTTTGTTGCGCTCCATTATTGAAAAGGAAGGATTGTCGGGAATTTCAATCGATTGCCTGAGTTTCTCGTTTAACTCCGAAGAGGTACTGCCGGTTCCCTGTCTGGCATTCGCGAGGCTGCGCGATGAAGGATTCGCGCTGCCGTGCGAAGCGGATGTATGCGGGATGCTGACCTCAATGGTATTGCAGGAGATCAGCCGGAAACCTTCATATTTCAGCAATGTTTCTTCGGTAGACATGGAAAAATCAAGCACCGTTCTCCGGCATTGTGTCGCTCCCCTGCGTCTATTGGGGCCGAACGCCGCGCCACTGCCGTACAATCTGCGGGATTATCATGGGATGGGCAGGGGGGTGACTCCGGAAGTCTCATTCCCTACGGGTCTTGAGGTGACATTCGGCGGATTCACCAAAGACCTGAAAGAATTTGTCATGTGGCCCGGAAGGATTCAGGAGGGGATCATGGATACGGATCGCCTGTCCTACAATCAACTAATGCCTGAATTCAAGAATATGCGCAGGTTTTGTTCGAACCGGGCCGAACTGAAAATCAAAGAGGTCGATGCCTTCCATCAGAGAATCGTGGGAATTCATCACGTAATGGTTGCCGGAATATATACGAAGGAGCTTCGTGAAGAAATGCTTCGATTGAATGTGGATGTTGTCGGTCCTATGGATTCGGCCGCTCCGGCATAAAAGGACGGACCTTGGTTGTGGATTGCGGAACACCTGGTGTTTCCGCAATCTAATGTGAACGCACGGCCCCGGGTTTTGTGGAAAGGGAATTGAGGTCTTTTCCAGACTGTGGCGTTCTGGCCAACGGATTTCTACGAGTTCATCGCGGTCATCCGCAATGCTGACCGTCCCTATATTTACGGAATTTTCAGGTTCGAACTCCGGACGGATAATGGCTGGAAATAATAGCTGAGAAGAAGTAACATCCGGACTTCAATGACAAATAATGATCTTTACAGATATAGAGTTTCAGCGTTTCTTATTTTTCTCGTATTCTGCCCGTCTGCCCCGGCTCAGGCCCCTGCCGGATCGGCAACCGAAAGACTGCTGGCTTTTTCAGAAACAATGACCCCGGGTGAAATATCTGAATTGCGGGATTTGATAGATGCCGGCGCCGACGTCAATGCCAGAGGCGAAGATAACTCGTTTCCATTGTTTGAAGCGTCCCGCAATGGACATACTGAAATCGTCCGGGTGTTATTGAGTTCCGGCGCCGACGTGAATGCCGCGAGGAACAACGGCGCAACCCCTCTGATTGCCGCAGCTCATGGCGGCCATGCCGAAATCGTCAGAGTTCTCATTGAGGCTGGAGCCAATGTGAATGCCTCAACCTCGGACGGAATTACTGCATTAATGCTGGCATCCAGGGGAGGGCAGACGGAAACGGTCCGGCTGCTGCTTGAAGCAAAGGCAGATGTCAATGCCAGCGTAAGCATCGCCAATTCTATGTTGTCGGGCGCAACTTCCTTATATCTGGCTTCGCTTGCCGGTCACAAAGACGTCGTTAAACTTCTCTTATACGCGAAGGCTGAAGTCGATGCCGGAACCTCTTTGCACGAAACTCCTCTGTTTATTGCCGTCATAGCGGAACATGGAACGATTGTCGGGCTTTTGCTTAATGCAAAAGCCGATGTGAATGCCGCAGCCGACAACGGCGCCACCCCGTTGTTTGTCGCGTCACAAAACGGATTCACGGATATTGCCAGGCAATTGTTGGAGGCAAAAGCCGACGTGAATGCCGCTGCCAATATTGAAGGGGTGGACTACTCCCCGTTAAAAATAGCGATAATGAAGGGCCATGAAGATATCGTTCGTCTCTTAAAACATTACGGAGCGAAATAGACTGTCCCTAACGGCATCGCGTTCTCAATTTATAGCTGCCGTTCCATCCGGGAAACGGGATTCTGTAACCTTTGTTCTCCCGCGGCTCTCCGGCAGGTCCGTCCTGGTGCCGCAGTAACTGCAGACAGCCAGGCGGTCGGCACCCTTAGGGCCCGAGTATTTAATTGTGATCTTCCCGCCGCACATCTTGCAGATCATGGGTTCCCTGGTTAAGAATCGGCATTACTTCTGACAATGCTTCTCCCTATTATATCCCTTAAAATCTGGTTCGTTCCTTCATAAATTTGCGTGATTTTGGCGTCGCGTAAATATTTTTCTATCGGGTAGTCCCGGACATATCCGTAAGCCCCGTATATCTGCAGAGCATCCGTTGTTATCTTCATCGCCGCATCGGAAGCGACGCATTTCGCCATAGCGGCAGGAAGCATAGGTCGATTTTCATCGCATGAATCCAAATAACGGGCCGCCGAATATGTTAATGAACGAGCCGCCTCCAATTGCATGGCCATATCGGCCAACAGGAAGCGTATGCCCTGGAAACTTGAAATGGGCTTTCCGAACTGTCGGCGTTCACGGGAATATTCAACCGCCAGGTCCATAGCCCCCCGGGCAATCCCTAGTGCCTGGGCGGCTACGGACGGACGGGAAAGACTCAGCACCTTCAAAATAGTATCAAGACCTCTTCCTTCCGTTCCCAATCGATTCTCGACGGGAATGCGACAGTCATCGAAAAATATTTCCCGAGTAACCGAAGCCCGAATTCCGAGCTTGTCTTCAACCCTGCCGAATTCAAGTCCTTTGGCCCCTTTTTCGACTACAATAAATGAAGCTCCCCGGGTTCCTTTATCCGGATCCGTCCGGCAAAAAACAGCATAGATTTCGGCTTCGCCGGCATTGGTAACCCATTTCTTGGACCCGTTGAGAATATATTCGTTTCCTTTTCAGCAATTCTGCGCACCAGCAGTTGTATTTCTTTTTGTTCGTCAGTGAAGAAATAATCCATCCGTTACTCCATTGTCCGACAGTATATGCAGATTATTAGAGCTCTTCGGCCTGTTTCCGGCAAGGCTTGAAAGTACATCTGCGCCCATTTTAACCCGGATTATTCATGAAGGTTTGTAGCGAAGCGGTGCAGACGGGCGTGGATACAAGGCGCGCGACTGAAGACCCCGCAGGC
>JAFGTD010000289.1 GCA_016934295.1 Acidobacteriota bacterium | reverse complement strand
GGACGGGCCGGTCGGGGGCCTGGCCGAAAAGCAGGGCACAGGCGCACAGTGCCGGCATGCTCAAAGCAAATATTTTTATCTTCATAAGCTTCTTGAATTACCGGCGGTTATTTTACTAGAGTATGGAGCAAGCTTGGCTAAAAAATAAGGGATTTATGCGCGGGTCCATTTAATCGGTCAGCCTCCGCTGAAGCTTCGGCCGAAAAGCCCATCGACAGACTATATTCAAAGGCTGGCGGATAATGGAAATGCGCCTGAGAATTCTTGCCGGAATCGGGATACGATTTAATTCGCTGCATCCATGTTCCGATACAAGGATCTAAAGAGCAGGAAACTTATGGAAAGGAGAAAGCGATGAACTTCTTATGGTTCCTGATAATTGGCGGTGTGGCGGGATGGCTCGCCGGGCTTATCATGAAGGGAAGGAGTTTCGGGATCCTCGTCAATATCATTGTGGGCATCATCGGTGGAATTATTGGCGGCTGGCTGTTCGGATTGGTCGGCTTCGGCGGCGGAGGCCTTATAGGCTCGCTCATCACCGCGGTTGTGGGCGCGATTGTTCTTCTATACATTATCGGACTGTTCAAGAAAAAAGCCTAGGCATTGGAGTAGATTGATTGCCGGCACGGTAAAACAGCTGGAGGCCGCCGGCCATACCGGCGGCCTCCAAAACGGCACATTTCAGACATAAACGTATGCTTCGGTCTTAATTTATATCCGCCTGCTTCCTCCCCACAATTTTTACCGGCCCCAATAATCCGGACGGCAGCAACGGGGAGTCCGCGCTGTAAAAGGCCTGCGTTGTATAGGTCACCGGATCGGTAACACCAGGCTGCCGGTCGCCGATCAAACGGTTCACCCACAGGTTGGTTACTTGAACCGATATACGGTTTTCCCCGGGTTTCAGCGATTCACTGATGCATACGCGGAACGGTTTTTTCCAAACAATCCCCATGGACTCTCCGTTGACAACAACTTCCGCCAGGTTTTTTACTTCACCCAGGTCGAGCCATAAATTCGAATTTTCTGAGATCCACTCTTCCGGAATGTTGATGGCATTTGTATATTCCGCGGTGCCGGAAAAATATTTAATTCCGGGAATTTTGTTTTCATTCCATGGAGAAAGTTCGCTGAAGACGGCTTTTTCAGGGGCTCCCCGGTCGGGCTGGAAATGAACCTCCCATTCGCCGGTAATTGTGGCCCGTTCCGATTCCGCCACTTCTGGAATTACTGCCGACTTTTTGTTTGCGTTTCTTCTGAAAACCACAAACAGGGCATCATCAGGATCCATGTTCAAAGTTACTTCCGTGCGGCCGTTGTTCATGGCATAGGAAACCGGAGAGATGGAACCATCCACAGGGTTCCAGACTTCAGGTTCTTTCCCTGAAATTCTGAATGAAGCCTTTGCCTGCGAATGTTCGCTATCCGAAGTGTTTATCCAGTAAATGTCCAGGTCGCCGAGAGAACGGTGGACAAAACGCATTTTTGTTTTCGGGTTGATTCCTGAATATTTAAAATCGGGCTCCACCCCCAGATCATTTAAGGCCTCTTCCAGAGCGAAACCGGCATATATTTTTCCTTTTCCGATTTCTTTTATTCCCCGGCCGTCTGTCCAGAGCCGATCTGCAAGACTTGAAAACTCGGCTTCATCATCGTTCAGGGAAGGAGTATTGACGGGTTTGGGTCCGGCGACAACGGCTCCGGCATGAACCAGTTCTTCAATTTTTGCCAGAACCGGCAAGGTCATGGTTCGCGTGCTCTCATCCAAAACCAGGATTTTGTAGCTCATCCCGGTTTCAGTCACGATATGGCCCTCTTTTACAGAAAGCACATTGGCAACGGCCCCGGCATTCAGGAAATCGTAGTTGTAGCCTTCCGGTATGGGCGGCAATTCGGCGCCAAACAGAGACGTAAGGTTGGATCCCTGCCCGTAAATGTAAAGGATGTCGGCAGCAAAGTTACCCTGCTGGAGCATGTAGGAGCTTCGTGCCAGGTAATCAATCCAGGGTTTGGCCTGTTCCGCCCAGGTTTCGTGGCGCGTAAACCACTGGCCGAACGGTCCCAATCCAAGTCCGGGAATTTTATCATCCACCGGCTGGTGCACGGAGGTATGGATCACAAAGCGGTTCAAACCGCTTGCAAGCATAAAATCGGCGGTTGGTTTCAAGCGTTCCGGAGCATAAGCCCACGTATTTCCTATAGCAGTCAAGGATTCCGCCGCCACCAGGTTTTGGCCGTAAATATGTGCCACCGAGGCCGATTCCCGGATATCGGCTTCGTGTCGAACGGCTATTCCATCTTCCTCTCTTCCTCCAAAACCTCCGGGAGTCCAGGTTGCGCTCATTGGAATGTCCGCTGAGCGTTTGACCTCCATTCCGTCGGCGATAAAGGCCCTACCGTTTTCATGCGATTCGGTGTAGCGGCCCATGCCTCTTTCCTTCAGAATGAAAGTCAGCTCATCGTAATGATATTCGGCTACCATTTCTTCCAGCGTATTTCTGAAGTCCCAAAGGAATTTTTCGCTCTTTTCACTGCTTTCCACAATTTTACCTGTGAGTGCAGGGAGCCACGGGATGATGTCGTAGCTGTTGCGTTTGTTGAATTCCTCGATCATATGATCGGTCCAGTTGGCGGTGCCCGCTTCCCAGCTGTCGGTAATTACATACTGCAAACCTCTTTCACCCATTAATCCACCGGTGGCATCCTCATACTGATCCAGGTAGTTGTTGAAGTAATTCCGTACAAAATCGGGATTCAGTTTGTCCACTTCCAGCCCCGTAGCCTCAGGCGACGCGGGACTGTTCTGGTGCCCGGTCAGCGAATAACCGATGCGCAATATGTTCCATTTTCCTTCCGGCGGCGTCCAGTCTAGCGAACCGTCTTCCTTCATTTCATCTGTAAGATTGATCACTTCCTGCTTGTGAATTGCTTCTTCCCCGGCGATCTCGGGAGTCAGAAATTTTTCGACATTTGTTACAACTGAAAAACCTGCTTTTTCTTCAAACCGGTTGATGCGGGGCACAGTGTCGAGAACAATTTCCGCGATTTGCGTGCCTGAAGGTCTCTGATTTTGATCCTGCGGGATTCCGAATAATCCGCCTAAAGGATCAACACCGGCCGGTGATGCCGGCAATGTGATTGCTACCCGGAAGAATTTAGCCGCGACCGGTTGAAACGTTACGGTATTTTGAGCGACGCCGCCGGCAGGGATCTCCGAAACCCGGCGGAAAGTTCGTCCATCTTCGCTTGATTCCAGTGCTCTCGTCTCCCGGCTGTTGCCGAAGCCGAATCTTCCGGGATTCCCGCCGCCGACCATCGATATCGAATGTATGGACTGCGGCCTGTCAAATTCAAATTGTATCCAGGAACTTTTTCCAGCCGGGGCTGCCGGTAAAAATGCCGTGGTTGACAGGTCCCCATCCGTCAGCATTTCTAAAGAGAATGTACCGCCGCTCGACGTCACTTTCGGATTTAAGTCTTTTAAAGAAAGATCCTTGTCCGGAATTTTGTAGGCAATGACAGCCGCATCGGAATAGAACTCGGGGGCTTCTTCTTCCGCTTCACTCAAGGGCAAAGGATTACTGTGGCCAATGTTCTGAAATGCTCCCGATGTATCGGGCGGATGCGGCAGTTGTCCTTTGAAAAGTTTTCCTCCTTCAACTATCGTTTCCGACCAGACATATTTTTTCATTCCTTCCGAAGGGGGCACCCACGGCCCTCCGCTTTCACTCCAACCCGGAGAGCCTGCAATGGCCATTTCGAGACCTAGAGAGTCGGCCAGATCAGTCGTAAATTTGAAAGATTCCTTCCACTCGGGGGTCATGTATACGAGCCGTTTTTCAACAATCTGCGGCGTCCTGAGGGCCGCATCAAAGTTTTGAAATCCCCCGATCCCGATCCGGTTCATCCACTCCAGATCTTTTTGGATGCCGTCCCGGGTGATATTCCCGTTCATCCAGTGCCACCATACACGCGGTTTGGCGCTCGCCGGCGGATTCAGGAAGCCGGCTTCCAGGTCTGTGCCATAATTCTGATCCTTGTTTTTACATTGTGAGAATGTGAGTAGGATTATCACAATGAATCCAACATTTAAAAAAAATCTCTTTTTCATGTGCAGACACCTGTTTTTAAAAGATTACCTGCTGTTGAGCGTTCTCCCGTGATTCCGGCAAAAGATATGTGGATACTTTTCTTGAATTTCAGGCACTGATTCTACTACAGTGTGGGAAAGGTTCGGGCGAAAATCCAAGAATTTGCACGGATTCATTCCAGCTGCCGGCTTTCGTTAAATATTATGGCCGGCAAGCCGGACTGGAAGGCCGATGGCGGATCGGAACGTGCCCGGATCGGATTTATATTCCCGTGCCATGGATTACGGCAGGATTATTAAAAGCAGCTTTCGACATGAATCGAAGTATAAAAACGGAGACGCAGTTTTCTGAAAACCACTATGAATATTGAATATTTTACCCCACTCTCCAATGCCTGGGAGCGCATGAAAAAAGCGCTTTTTAAACCTTTCGATATCGGAAAATGGTTTGCCCTGGGATTCACGGCGTTCCTGTCTCAATTATTGGACAGCTGCGGCCACGGGACTTTCTCGAGCAATTCCGGCGGTGGAGAAAATATAAACTTGCCCGACATCGGACATATTCCCGAAAGAACGACGGATTGGATTCATGCGCATCCGTTTTTGGTTGCAGCCATTCTGACGGGGATTCTTATAATCATAGCCGTTATTCTGGTCTTTACATGGCTGAGTTCCCGCGGCGCCTTCATGTTTCTCGACAATGTCGTGCACGATCGCGCTCTTGTCGTAAAGCCGTGGCATGAATACAGAATCCAGGGCAACTCCCTGTTCTTCTGGCGTATCGGATTCGGCATTGTTATCACCCTGTTGATCCTTGCGTCGCTGGCATTGGTCCTTATTCAGATTGGCCGGTACGCACACGGCCCTTACACCCTGCTTCACATACTCTTCTTTATTATGCTCGGCTTTTTCTGGCTGGTTGCATCGGTGATTATCGGCTATATATCCCTGTTCACCCATGGTTTTGTCGTTCCCGTCATGTACAGGCACGATCTGAAAATACTGGAGGCCTGGCGCAAATTCCTACCGATCCTTAAAAGTCACTTTATTCACTTTTTCCTCTACGGTCTTCTCTTTTTGTTGCTTTATATATGCATAGCCGTCGCAGCCGTTTTCGCCGGATGTATGACCTGCTGCTGCGGCTTTATTCTTCTGGCGGTGCCCTATATCGGTTCCGTCGTTCTTTTGCCTGTTTCTTTTACCCTGCGTGCCTTTTCGCTGGAATTTCTGGCGCAGTGGGGCCCGGACTACTCGGTATTTCCCGATGAAGCGTCACGATCCGACGACATACCGCCTCCGCCCACACCGCCGCCGGCCGGCGTGCATGTTTCAGGGATGTGATCCGGAACGGGAGACAGCGTTTGTGAATGAACTTGCAGGTTTCACAGGACAGAGTACCCCCGATAATTCCCTCTCCGCAGTCGATCGCAGAAACCGTTGCGCCGGAATCGGCATGCTTCTGAGCCTGATACTGTATGCATCCTGCGTGGATCCCGATAAGGTGACCTTGTTCCGGTGTTTCTTCAGAGAACTGACGGGTTGGAACTGTTTCGCCTGTGGATTGAGCCATTCGCTGCACTTATCAGCACGCCTTGATTGGGCGGCGGCTGTGAAATATCATCTCTTCGGTCCCGTCCTCTTTCTATCCGCGTGGATGTTGTCCGTCTATTGGATCCTGGAAATAGCACTGGACAGGAAAGGAGTCGTGCGGGTTAATCCCAAAATTATAAAAATTGGGATTATAGCCATAGCGCTTGTCTGGTTGATCTACTGGTTGTTTCATCTCTCACCGGTTTAAGCAGGTTGTCATGGATACCCGTAGAAACGATCCCCGCCGCGGCCGCAAGCAGCATACTCCGAATGCCGGCGCCTTTGCCCAGGTATCGGGCAACGCGGGATGGCTTGACAAAAAGGTTCACTGAAAAAAGGACTGCAAAAACAAGACACAGGGGAATAAGAATGTTCCTGAAGATATTTACGCTGCTCAGTAGCGCCGGCGCAGCCTTTCCAGGCATTGTGACAAAAAGGATCCCGTAGAGAAGCACGGTTGCGCCGAGAAAGAGAACTCCTGATTTCCCCGTCGCGGTTTTCTTTAATTTTAAAAACTTGTTGCGCGGCATGGAACCGGTCATCCGGATAGAAGATTCAGAATCAGCACCGTTGCAAGGGCAACGGGAATGGACAGAAAAAAAGAAAGCCCGTTTCTTAACCCGGATTATTCATGAAGGTTTGTAGCGAAGCGGTGCAGACGGGCGTGGATACAAGGCGCGCGACTGAAGACCCCGCAGGCG
>JAFGTD010000288.1 GCA_016934295.1 Acidobacteriota bacterium | reverse complement strand
GGCCTAAACTTTTCCCGTGAGAAACAGGGGCTAAACCAAGTTCTGTTCGGCAAAATCCCAGTTCAGAAGCGAATCCATATAGGCTTTGATGTAATCGGAACGGCGATTCTGATAGTCCAGGTAATAGGCGTGTTCCCATACGTCGATTGTTATCAAGGGTCGCATTCCCTTCGCGATGGGCGTATCGGCGTTTGCGGTTTGCAGGATCTTCAAAGTATCGCCGTCCTGAACCAGCCAGGCCCAGCCGCTGCCGAACTGGGTTGCGGCCGCATTGGTGAATGCCTCGGCGAATTTACCGTAATCGCCGAAAGACCGCCGAATTTCCTCGGCGATTCGTCCGCCGGGTTCACCGCCGCCTCCCGGCGTCATGCTCTTCCAAAAAAAGCTGTGGTTGAAAACCTGGGCGGCGTTATTGAACAAAGCGGCCCAGTCCGATTTTCCGGCTGTTTTAATGATTATTTCCTCAAGGGAAGCCTTTTCGAATTCCGTTCCGGAAATCGCCGCTTTTGTTTTGTTGACGTACCCCTGGTGATGTTTCCCATAGTGAAAGGAAATTGTATTTTCCGAAATGTGCGGAGCCAGGGCGCCGGGCGCGTACGGCAGTTCGGGAAGCTGAACGTCCGATCCGGAGTCCTCCAGAGCGAACGAACCGGCGTCTTCCCTGCAGGCAGCCGCTAATGCGGCACCGGCAACTCCCATACCGATTATAAATTCTCTGCGGTTTACCAGTGAAATCCGATTCCGTACCATATGAATACCCCTCCTGTTCGTTGATCGGTTATCAATCAGGATTAAAGCCCGAATTTCCAATATGCCCGCACATAATAGGGGGGGTGCCATGAATCAAGGCAATATGTGCAGTCACTCAAAAGTCGCAATCCATTATTCCAGAAATTTGCGGATTTTTCCCGCCAAATCGTTCGGAGAGTAATGAAATTAATCTTTCTATTAAACCATTGATTTATCGCATTGGATTCCATTGGATCGAATGAACTGCGGCTTAATCAGGAATATTTTCAAGCCGGTATGGCATCCCGCGGCAGGATCGGATTAAAATACGCGTGAATGCATCTCGTTTAGAAAGGTGGGGCTGCTTTGAGAAAAAATACTTCCAAATTCTTTTTTTTCGCTGGATTTACAATACTGCTTTTTATCATTGCATTTACCGCATGCAGCGCAACCGGCGACCGGGAATCCGTTTCCGGAGAGACTCTGAATTCCATAAAAGACCGTTTGAAACACCTGGAAGACCGGGAAGAAATCAGGCGGGTTTTGATGGATTACGGTCGATTCCTGGACCGGCGCGACTTCGAGTCTTTTGCGCATCTTTTTGCGGAAAACGACGGGGAGTGGATCGGAGGCATGGGTAAAGCAACGGGGCGGCAGGCGATCCTGGATTTAATGGAAGAAACGATTGGAGTAAACTCCCTGGGGATTGCGCCGAACAACTATCACGTGTTTTCAAACGACAGTATTGACCTCGACGGCGACAGCGCGACTGCAGTGACCAAGTGGGTATTTATGGTCCCAAATGCAGACGGCCGGCCGGAGCCTTTTTATCTCGGCCATTACGAAGACACGCTGGTGCGTGAAAAGGGGCAATGGAAGTTTCTTCGGCGAGTTGTTTACTCCGACATCCCCGCAGACAATCCGGAAGCCGACAGGACGGAATAATCACAGCAGGATCGGTTAAACTTCTATCCGGAGAGAAAAAGCAACGGCTCCCTTATCGGGAACCGTTCCCTTCTTTTTCGGCGATCTCCGAAAACCTTATTTTTGCGCTCAACTCGATCTGTTCCGACGACCGTCCGACGAGAATTTCCATCTCGCCCGTTTCGACTTTCCATCTTTTCTCGCGGATGTCGTAATAGCAGAAAGCCCGTCTGTCCAGTCTTACGGAAACCCTCTTTTCCTCGCCCGGATTCAGGGCGACCTTTACGAAGCCTTTTAACTCCTTCAAGGGCCTTTGTATTTCCGTACCTGAAAATCCCACATACAGTTGCGCCACTTCGGAGCCTTCCCGATCTCCGGTGTTTTCAATTTCAAAGGAAACGTCAAATTCGGCGGCAGGAGCCATCTCTCCCGTTTTTCCCGGAGCCACCGGCATAATTTCAAGGTCCCTGTATTCAAATGTCGTATAGGACAGGCCGTATCCGAACGGGAACAGCGGTTCTACCTTGTTTCGTTCATATCCCCTGTACCCTACAAACACGCCCTCTCCATATTCGACCCCGTCCGTGCCCGGCTTCGGATAGTAATATTCAAATGTCGGATTATCCTCAGGGCGTTTTTCGAAGGATACGGGCAATCGGCCGGATGGATTCGTCCGTCCCATAAGGATCTCCCCCAGCGCCCGGCCGCCCTCCTGGCCCGGGTACCAGGTTTCAATGATGGCCGGCACGCTGTCATGCCATTGCATCATATCCACGCCGCCGCCCGAAGTTATTGCCACAATCGTGTTTTTGTTGTTTGCCGCGATTTCCTTAATCAAAGCGTCCTGCCCGAACGGCAGGCGGAATGTTCGATCCCCGCTCTCGCTCTCGGTTTCAGGATTGAATCCGGCGGCGACGACAACGGCATCGGATTGCCGCGCCAGGGCCAACGCCTCAGAATCCACAAGACTTCCCGTCAGGGCTATACCCAGCCGGAGTTTTCCGCCGGCGTATCCGGAGCCCCCTCGAACGAGTTCCAGCACGACCTTATGGGGCCCGTTCTCGAGCGGAACGGTCGCTGCATCCATCAGGGCTTTTGAATAATTCCATGCGTCGAGTACAAGCCGGTCGTCAACATAGAGCCGGTAACCGATCCTTTCTCCCGGTATCTGCACGAATACATCGTAATTTCCGGCCTCCGTCGGAATGAAATACCCGGTCCAACGGGCGGAGCTGAATGTTTGGGGAATTTCACCGGTATTTTCCATGGAACCTACTCGAGGTTCCATGCAGGTCCATACCGGTTCTCCCGACAATTCCATGTTGTCGAATAATTCCAAATGCATGCCCGGGGATCCGCTGGAAGGAGCCGTGTAGAAACGGGTTGCATCGGCGATTTCACCCGGATCGGGAATGCCCGGGTGATAGTAAACATCGATGCCGCCCTCTAAAACTTCGGTTAAACCTTCCAGAAAACTGACAGCCGTGAACGGGGTGACGCGGGCGCTCCCGCCTCCCGTCACTACCGCGGGATGCGCATTGGGTCCCAGGACGGCGATCGTTTTGACCTTCTCGCTGCTGAGCGGAAGGATCGAGTCTTCGTTTTTAAGCAGAACCATGGACCCCCGCGCGGCATCCAAGGCGACGTCCCGGCCGCTCAAGCTGTAACGCGGGATTGTCGCATCCGTCTGATCGCGGTCCAGCCAGCCGAAACGTACAGCGGTACGGAGAATTCGCCGGACCTTGTCGTCGATAGTTTCCGGAGAGACTTTCTGTTGCCGGACGGCAGGCAGAAGATTCTCCCGGTTCATGCATGCGCCGTAAGGCATCTCCAGGTCCAGACCCCCGTTGGCGGCGGCTACACCGTCGAATGTGGACGTCCAGTCCGACATGATAACGCCGTCAAAGCCCCATTCCTTTTTGACTATTTCATTATTCAAATACCCGTTTTGCGACATATACAGTCCGTTTGTCCGATTGTAGGCGGTCATGATGGCCCCTACGCCGGCTTCCCTGACAGCGGCTTCAAAGACAGGCAGGTAGATTTCCCGCAGCGTCCGCGCATCGATCAGCGCATCGGTTTTTCTTCGGTCGAACTCGGAGTTGTTCCCGGTAAAATGTTTGACTGTGGCGCAAACGCCCTGTTTCTGTATGCCCTCGATATATTCCACTGCAATTGCGGATGCCAAAAACGGGTCTTCTCCGAAATATTCGAAATTCCTGCCGTTCATCGGCGCCCGGTAAATATTCACGCCGGGACCGAGAAGAAAATGAACGCCCCTGGCGCGCGCATCCCGGCCTATTTCCGCTCCGACACGTTCGGCCAGGGCGGCATCCCACGAAGCGGCTAATGCGATCCCGCCGGCCATGGCCGTTGCCGGGCCGTAATTGCGCACACCGAGAGGGCCGTCCGCCATCTTAAAGCGCGGGATCCCCAACCGCTCGATCGAACGAATATAGAAGCGGTCCACGCCCCCGATATAGTCGATTTTTTCCTCCAGGCTCATCTGTTTCAGAATCGCCGCGACGCGACGTTCGATATCTTCCGTTGAAGAACCTTCGGGCGGCTGTGCCGAAGACACGGCGACGCCAAGCATCAGAAAGGATAGGGCGGTTATCAGCCAGAATATAATCGACATGAATTTCTCCCGGGGCATTTGTTGTCCTGTCAAACGCTAACGGGATATTACTATATTGCCTTTAAAATTGCATATAAAGACACGTTCCGGATTCCTCTTAAATTATCCTCGTAATGATCGAAACAACGGGTTAAATTGAGATGCCGTCAATTGTCTGGATTCATGGGGAGGACTTACGATGAAAGCCGTGTGCGTGCATGAAACCGGAGGTCCGGACAAGCTTGTATATGAAGAAGCACCGCTGCCGTCTCCCGGTCCGGGGCAGGTTCTTATCAGGATACGCTCGATAGGCGTCAATTTTATCGATATTTATCACAGAAAAGGAATGTACCCTGCCTCTACACCCTTCATACCGGGCATGGAAGCGTCGGGCATTGCGGAAGAACTCGGTGAAGGCATCACAGAAATTAAACCGGGAGATCGCGTAGCCTATGCCATGACCCTCGGTTCCTATGCCGAATATGCCGTGGTAGAGGCGGAAAGATTGATTCCCATTCCGGAATCGATGGAGTTCGAATCCGCATCGGCGGCTCTGCTTCAAGGCATGACCGCTCATTATCTGACGCATTCCACATTTCCGCTTCAAAAAGGCGCCACACTGCTGCTGCATGCCGCAGCCGGTGGAGTCGGACTGCTGTTGACGCAGATAGCCCGGCGTATGGGCGCGTACGTTATTGCAACAGTCTCAACCGATGAAAAAGCGGCGCTGGCAAGGGAAGCCGGAGCAGGCGATGTTGTCCTTTACAGCCGATCGGATTTCGAAGCTGAAGTTAAACGGATCACGGCCGGTACGGGCGTTGATGTTGTCTTCGATTCCGTCGGCCGCGATACGTTCGATAAAAGCCTGAACTGCCTGAAGCCGCGCGGCACCATGGTGCTTTTCGGACAGTCCAGCGGCCCGGTTCCGCCTTTGGACCCGAATATCCTGAATCCCGGGGGCTCCCTGTACCTGACCCGCCCCAATCTCTCCCATTACGTTGCCGATCGAGCGGAATTGCTTCAACGTGCGGGCGATATCTTCCGCTGGATCGATGAAGGCAGTCTGAAAATGCACATTGACGGCGTTTTCTCTTTGAGAGATGCATCCGAAGTCCATCAGCTTCTGGAATCGAGAAACACCCGGGGTAAAGTTCTTCTTCGTCCCTAACCCATCAGGGTTATCATAACCGCCTTCTGGGCATGCAGACGATTCTCGGCCTGCTGGAAGACAATGGAGTGTTCGGAATCGATCACCGATCCGCTTACCTCCTCGCCTCTGTGTGCGGGCAGGCAATGCATGAATACGTAATCGGACTTGGCGCGGGAAACGACGGCGTCATTCACCTGAAAGGAGCGGAATGCTTCCCGTCGCCGGGCCGCTTCGGATTCGGCCCCCATGCTTGTCCACACGTCGGTATAAATAACGTCCGCCTCATCAGCTGCCAGGAAAGGATCTTGAAGAATTTCGATTCTGGATCCGGTTTCGCCTGCATTTTCTTTCGCCCATCGGACTACTTCGGGATCCGGCTCATAGCCGGACGGTGAGGCGATATAAAGCGCGGAGCCAAACCGCACGGCCCCGTATATCAGCGAATGGGCAACGTTATTCCCGTCCCCGATATAGGCGATTTTTACCCCGCGGGTCGTTTTCTTGACCTCGCGAATGGTCATGTAATCCGCCATCGCCTGGCAGGGATGGCAGAAGTCCGTAAGCCCGTTGATAACGGGAATGGACGCGTACTTTGCAATATCCTCCACGACGGAATGGCTGAACGTCCTGACCATGATCCCCTGGACCATTCGCTCCAAATTATGCGCCACGTCGCTGACCGACTCTCTCTGGCCGAGGTTAATCTCATGCTGCGTCAGATACAGAGAAAAACCGCCGAGCTGTTGAATCCCGACATCAAAGGATACGCGCGTTCTGAGCGACGGCTTTTCGAAGATCATGGCGAGCGCTTTACGCTGCAGCGTGTCGGCATACTTTGATGGATTGTCCTTAACCGCATCCGCCAGTGCCAGCATTTCGTTCAATGCATCCGACGACCAGTCCCTGATTGTAATGAAATTCTTGTTTTCCATCCTTTTCCCCAAAAACCAATACTGTATCGAAAAATTTCCCGTCTGGCCATACTTAACCCGCATTTCTCACAAGGTTTCTACTGCGGCGGCACAGAGAACCCTGTCTACTGTGTTGCGCTCCTTCAAACTCCTCGACATACTGTAAAGTATGCCTGCGGGGTTTTCAGTCGCGCGCCTTGTATCCAGAGCTCTCTGCACCGCCTCGCCTACGAAACCCTGTAAGAAATGCGGGTTTAACCCATAATTTTCCACCGCGTGCGCATCCCCCCACGGAGCGCAGTAATATGTAAGAAATCGTCAAAATCTGTGATATCTCTAAAGGTGGCCCGTAGTTTGAAATCCTGCAGCATAATACGGAACGGAACTAAATAAGTCCTATGAACGACCGCACATGGAACACACTGGAACTTGAAGCCCTCCTGGCGCTGGCGGCACGACACGTGCAAACGGAACCCGGCCGGCACAGAATGCTGCAACTCCGACCCTCAACATCGCGAACCGAGGTTCTGAAGGAGCTGACCCTTACGGGTGAATGTGCGGAGTTTCTGTCCACAAGCGGAAGATTCGGGCTTGCCGGAATCGACGATCCCGGCCCGATTGTAAAGCAGCTTCAGATTGAAGGCACCTGCCTGGATCCGAAACAGATACTGAAGATGGAGACATTGCTTGCGTCGAGCCGGCAAATAAAAACTCTTATAAAGAATGCGGAGCCGGCCGATTCCATACCGAACCTGCGACGGATCGCGGATGCGATACCCGACATCCGGCACCTGCTGGCAGTCATCGAGGGTAAAATACTCCCCAATGGCGAGTTGGACGACAACGCCAGCTACGAACTTCGTTTGATAAGAAAGGAAACGACCGATCGAAGGGCGCGTATTCACAGGGCTCTCGAATCGATAATACAAAGCCGTTCGCAGGCCGTTCAGGAGGAGATCATCACGTTCCGCAACGACCGGTTTGTCATCCCCGTCCGAACCGACTCGCGGAACCAGATACCGGGAGTCGTACACGGACTATCCTCAAGCGGCCAGACAACATTTATCGAACCTCTGACGATTATCAACCAGAACAACGATCTTGTCCGCCTTCACGAACAGGAGGCCATGGAAATTTCACGGATTCTGCAGGAAATCACCGAGTTCCTGAGAGACAGTCTTGAAGCGATCCGGTCTGTAGTCGAAAGCCTGACCGTCCTGGATGTGTCCCAGGCAAAGGCTCTCCTTGGTGAGGAATTTCAGTGCACAAGACCGGAAATCTCGGAAGCGGGAACCTGCCGGCTGCTCAATGCGCGCAATATCCTGCTTGAATATTCATTTCGCAAGACAGGATCGGAAGTCGTGCCGATATCCCTGGAAATGGATCCGCAGCACCAGGTCCTGGTTATCAGCGGCCCGAATGCGGGGGGGAAAACGGTCACATTGAAAACCTTGGGACTCATCTCCCTTATGGTACAGATGGGATTCCACGTCCCGGCGCAAAGTGCCCGGCTCCCGGTCTTCAATAAAATATTCGCGGACATAGGGGACCAGCAGTCCATGTCCGCCAATCTTTCCACCTTTACGGCGCATATGCGCAACATCGCCGAAATGGACCGGCAGCTGGATACAGCTTCGCTGGTTCTGCTGGACGAGGTCGGCACCGGTACCGATCCTGAGGAAGGCGCCGCCTTGGCCATAGCCATTATCGACTATTTCCGGCGGTGCGGTGCCACCACCATCGCCTCCACGCACTACCCGAGATTGAAAATGTGGGCATCTCAAACCGACGGGGTCCGGAATGCTTCGGTGGAGTTCGATGAAAATACGCTTCGGCCGACATACCGCCTTTTGCTTGGAACTGCCGGCGCCTCCTCGGGCATCGAAATCGCCAGAAGGATGCACGTCACCGAGAGAATCCTGTCTCGGGCGCAGTCTCTCATCGAACCCAGTTATGCGCAGGCACGGAATTATCTGCGCCAGCTTAAAGAATCGCTGGATGAGCAGGAGGCCTTGCGCTCGGCCCTGGACTCTGAAAGAGCGGCCGTTGCAAAAAAATACTCGGAACTGGAGACGGATTTCGCCTCGCGGGAAAAGAACCGGGAACGGGAATTTGCCTCGATGCTCGAACGAGTCATCGAGGAATTCAAGTCGGAAAGCAATCGGGCGGCGCGCAGAATAAAGGACCGCATCGAAGCCGCCCGGCTGAAAAAGACCATTGACGGGCAGGCGGCGGCACTGCGCCGGAAAGCCTCCACATTAATCGGGAAAAAGGAATCCGAACGGACGGATGCCGTTCCATCGGTATCCGTTTCGGATGAGAAAATCGTCGAGGGCGATCGCGTGAGAATTCTATCGCTGGAACGTGAAGGAAACGTGGAATCGATATCCAACGAAACCTGTATCGTCTCCTTCGGATCGGTCCGGTACCGGGCAAATCGATCCGACCTGGCGAAGATTTCCACACATCGGGATCCCGTAGAGACCGGGCATCCAGGACAACCATCCGCTATTGACGTCCCGGATGCGGGAATGGAGACGGAACTGAAAGTGATCGGACTGACCGCCGATGAGGCGGTCGCCAGGGTCGATAAATTCCTGGACCGGGCCTATCTCGCGGGCGAAGAAAAAATCCGGATCATCCACGGTCACGGCAAGGGAATTTTAAGAAAAGCCGTCGCCGAGTTGCTCGAGAACCATCTGCAGGTCAAACGCTTCGGCCTGGCCCCTCCGGAACAGGGTGGAGGCGGCGCCACCATCGTGGAACTGAAACAATAGGGTGGAGGAAACGGCTTTGTATCTGAGAGCTTTCCGTGTTGTTCATGGACAGGATCAAGGACCGCAGCTGCGCGTTGTTGGAATAGATAATGACGACATTGAGGCTTGGACATCCCACGCAGGCGCTTGATGCGACTCCTGCTCGTCTTCGTTGGCCCATGGAGGATCAACAGACGATTCCGTTGAGGAGCTCAACGTTTGAGCTCAGCGGCGAGCCGCGCAGCGGACCGACCGCTGGAGCGAGTTAGCAAGCCTTATTATTCCGGATCAACCAGTGCTAGGATTCGAGCTGTAACTTCTTGCATGACAGGCGGAGGAACGGATCCAATGCGTTTTGCACTCCTGACTCGCCAATCAAGGCTTTTAATCTGATCGCATAGGATCGCACCCTCCGTTTCCATCCCCTTAGGAAGCTTCACTTCAAAGGGGTAGCCCTTAATCCGCGACGTAATCGGACATACCAGCGCAAGCCCGACTCTTTGGTTGTAAGACTTGGGTGAAATCACCAGAGCCGGGCGATGACCTGCCTGTTCACTCCCGGCTTGGGGATTAAATTGGAGCCACACGACATCGCCCCGCTCAGGAGCCCTTATCGCTGCCATTACCAGACCTCCCTACCCATTGGCTCACCCATATCTACCTCACCATGCAGGTTCTTGGCTGTAACCTTCTCAAGCAGTTCGCTCAGCCGATATGTTCGCCGCTTTGCAGCCCTCACGACCAGATCACCATCACGTACAGACAGATCGACTTCCGATCCGGCTTCAACTCCCGCTTCTTCCGCAAAAGATCTCGGGATCCTCAATCCCAGGCTGTTGCCCCATCGTTGGATCTTTGTCTGCATTTACTCACCTCCCCCTCATGGATATACAATGAGTATACATACCCTGGGCTCCTTGGTCCATAAAATATCAAATCGATTTTCCATTGGCGTATTCGTTAATAGAGGCATAATATTTCAATGTATGTATAATGCAGGGAAATCACGGAGAAAAAATATATTCACGGGAAAGAACCATGGGTGTTATTAAACTTTATAAAGAGAACCCGCAGACATACGAACGTGAAGCTCTGGGAACCATCACGGAAAACCAACTGGATTTTCTCATCGACAACCTGGAAGAAGAGTTCGAGGAAGACGAGGAATATCTTCTGAATGCCGGAACGATCGATTTTCTGAAAGATCAGAAGGCGGATAAAAATCTAATTACGCTGCTGGAAAAAGCGCTCGCGGGAACTCAGGACTGCATCGACATTTTATATCTTGTAGAATAAACAGTAAGCGCCCACGCCTGGAAGGCGTGGCTTTGGCTTGCCCCGCACAGCGGGGCTCGGTATCGGTATCGGAATCGATCGCAAAGTAGAGAATCTGTTTTTTCAAACGTATATGGAGATCCCCGATGTCGATAGCGAACCCGATTCCGACCCCGACCCCCGATGCGCTATTACCATCAACGTTCGCCGGAACGGCTGAGCCTTCCAGGATCGTAAGGCCAGAGGCCGTGGGTTTAGTTGAAACTAAACTGCACCCTTCCCGCATCCAAGTCGCAGTGTAACAATCGTTACAGTCGGTAGAATATGCCGCCGTCCCTGTTCCCCATCTACCAGGCCGGTAAAGAATAGAGTGTTACGCTCAATGGCGATACTTCGATGCGGTTGCCCGTTATGTCGAGCGTGGTCGATTTAATATCGACATTCCGCTTCCTGCCGGGAGCGTTGTAATCCCATCGGTTCTCTCCGGTTATTTCCCACCGCCTGGCTTGCTGCCGTATCCTGGCTCCTTCTACCTCAAGGATCAGGGATCGGGGCTCCGAAGCAGGATTCACAACGGCCACAGTCAGGGCGTTGCGATCTTCGGTCCAGGCTGCGGCGATATCGAGAGAACCGAAATCGCCCGAGATTCGAACCGGTATCTCTCCGAACCGCTGACGGTAAAGCTTCAGAACAAGTCCCGTTGTTTCAAACTCCGCATCCGTTTTCGTCGTTTTTATGGCTCCGATAACGTTCACTGTCTGGGCGTAATTGGCCATAAAAAAGATATCGCTCTGCCGGAACATTTCGTGAAGTCCGGCGGCGGCGCCGAGCGCATCCTGAAGGAAGTATCGCACTCCAAGTTCCCCGTATTCATTCCCGCCGTACCAGTAGTTCCATTCGTCAAGGGCGATCCGAATGTCCTTGTCGGCGAGAGAAGGTAATTCCTCTCTGTATTTTCTATGCGCGTCTGCGACGCGACGGATGCCCTGAGGAAGCTGCGCCACATGGGCTTCGACATCATCCCTGTCCTGCCAGTAAAGGTGTTCGCTGATCAGGCTCATATGATCGGCACAATTGGCCAGCATCTCCCGGCTCCACTCCCCCACCTGCCCTACAGCAATAGGCTCTATCGTGGGATCCACCGCGCGTATGGCATCCACGACCTTCCGATGTTTTTTCAGGTAATCCGACAGGGGCATATGCCCGAGCTGCCAGTCTCCAAACATCTCATTGCCGATGGCCCACCACTTGACGCCGAACGGATTCGGATGCCCGTTTTTTGCCCGCAGCGCGCCCATCGGGGTATCCGGGGCGCCGTTGACATACTCCACCTCCTCCGCAGCGCCTTCAGCGCCACCCAGACCGGTATTCACCGCGATAAACGGCTCCGCATCGATTTCGCGGCAGAGGTCCATGAACTCGTGGATCCCGACATCGTTATGCTCCACACCTTTCCAGGCCGGGTTTTTTCTGGGAGGTCTTTTGTCCGGATTCCCGATTCCTTCCTTCCACTCATAGCCGCTTACAAAATTGCCGCCGGGCCATCGATACACGGGTGCATTCAATTCCTTGAGAAGCGCTACCGTATCGTGTCTCCATCCGCGGATATTGTCCGCCGGCATCAGGGATACCGTGCCGATCAGGAACCCGCCCTTCCCCTTTCCGACAATCTCCAATCGTCCATTGTCGGTCGTACCCTTTGCAGTGTAGAAAAGCGGAATTGTGGCGTAACCGGATCCCAGGCTTTCGATGGTGACGGTATCCCTGTCACCGGCACCGCCGCCCCAGGCGAGACTCACTTCAATCGGCGCTGCCGTCGGATCTCCGGCCAGTACAATGCGCCCCGTGTAATGTTTCCCGGCTATCAAGCCGAGGCGCTCCTGCTGTATCCCGGCCTGCTTCCCGTTGCCGGGAAGATGTATTCTCGGCGTTTGCTCCCCGACATATGAGTTTTCCTTCTCCATGGTTACGGCGGACGCGTCTCCCAGGATCATCCAGGGAGAGCGTACAAGCAGTTCATAGGGATGCCCTTCCCCGTCCCAGGAGCGCGGCCCCGGCGTATACATTTCCCATGCCGGGGCTTCCCCGGTTACAGGATAGAAGAATTTCCTGTCCTCAAGCATTTCGGCCCAAAGCCCCCCGTAAATGCAGCGCCCCAGGTGTTCGATGAATTGCCCGTAGACATACCGGGAAATCGGCTCCCCTGTTTCTAATGCATCAATCTTGACTGCAACAGCCTTCATGGAATCAGCATTGGACACAATACCTGTTACAACCACTCCGGCCAGAAACAACACCAGAAGGAATTTGTATCTCGGTTTCATTGGCGGACTCCTTTGTCTATGTCTTGGAATAAAAATATCTTTTGGAAAATGAACCTATTTCGACGACGCCCATCTCCCCGGGATAACGGCTTTGCAGGAGGGGCATTCCCCCTCCGGCGTCAGATTAAAACCGAGAACGCGGTAGCCGATCCGTTCGACCAGCAGCTCCCCGCAATCCGGGCAACGTGTGTTTTCCATATCCCCGGTATTTCCCGGAAGGTTCCCGGTGTATATGTAGCGCAGACCGTTGTTACGACCGATCTCCACGGCATGCAGCAGATCCTCCGGAGTTGTATCGGACGAGTCCGTCATCCGGTAATTCCTGTGGAAGGCGGTTACGTGCCAGGGAATATCCGGCGACACGGTGCTAATAAATTTCGTCAACCGTGACAGATCCTCTGTCGAATCGTTGAACCCGGGAACCAGCAATGTAACAATTTCGATCCATGTACCGGCTTTATACAGCCCTTTAATCGTTTCCAGGACCGGCTGAAGACGGCCGCCCAATCGTCTGTATTGTTTGTCATCGAAACATTTCAAATCGACTTTGAACAGATCCACCCACGGCACCAGATATTCCAGGGCTTCGGGGGTTGCGTACCCGTTGGAAACATAGGCCGTCAGCAAACCCGCGGCTTTCGCCTGTCTGAAAACGGCAACGCTCCATTCGACCGATATCATGGGCTCGTTATAGGTGCTGACGACAATTTCGGCGCCTTCCCTCCGGGCTGCCTGTATCAATGCACCGGGAGTCGCAGGCGACAGATAGGGAACCGATTTGGGATCCCGCAGGACCTGGGACGTAATCCAGTTCTGGCAGAAGCCGCAATGAAAATTGCAACCGAGCATGCCGAAACTCAAAGCCGGCGATCCCGGGCGCACATGGAAAAACGGTTTCTTTTCGATAGGATCGCACTGCATGCCGGAGACGTATCCGAATGGAACCTGAAGCACACCCTCGCGGTTGAAACGGACCTTGCAGACACCCGATTTTCCCTCATGTATCGGACAGCGATGCCCACAGGCCAGGCAGCGCACTTGATTCTTTTCAAGTTTTTGAAACAAGTCGCCGGGCTTCGAGTATTGCGCAAGTATTTCCGCTGTTGAGGCCATATCCTTTTTCAAAACCGTTTCCCGGGCAGCGCACACCATGCATTCCCGGATATTTTTTTGACACGGACCTTTTTTCACTTTAGCATGAATTTGATGGGATGGGGACGATTCTAATCAAGGAAGGGCAATGTCAAAGAACAGAAAGAAAGAAAAGGAAACCCGTATAAAAGACGACGGCCTCGGACGAATATCCCGCAGGGAATTCGCTATCGGGTCCGTGGCCGCAATAGGATCGGCGCCCGGACTGCTTTCAGATATGGCCGCAGACACGCCGCCTTTTAAGCTCGATATTTCGGAAGAGGTCCGCCGTATCATGATCGACAGGCACATCCTGGAAGACGACCTGATAAAGGTAATCGACAATGCGGAAAAAACCGGAGTAAAACTATACCGGCAGGATTGTGACCGTTTTATGGCCAAATTGCGCATGAATGAAGTCTATTTTTATTCGGAATACTCCCCGATAGAAGGCGGGTACCGGATCCACAACACTTATTCTCACCGTTTTTTCCTCGAGGAAGGAATGTAATGGCCGATTGGTACTGCTACAGGGACAAAGTTAAAATGCTGGAGACCAAGGTCAAGTTGAGTTTTATGCAGCTGTCCCAACGCATTCCGGGACTCCGATGCCCGGTTTGCGGCGAATGCTATCTCACCGAGGAAATTGTCATGAACGTGGTGAAGGAAGCGGAAACCGCGGTCTATGGAAAATAGGGACAATCCATGTCGGATTCGCCTGCCAGGACTGAAAGCCTCTGCCCTTACTGCCTATGCCGTATTTCCGCCCGCAGAATCACTGAAAACAATGCCGTCTACCTGGTAAAAAGCTGCCCCACCCACGGCAGGCTTGATAAAGTGGTATTATGGGAAAAAGCATCTCCTTCCTACTCCGAGTGGACCAGGCAAACCAACGAATGTATCGACGGCGGCCGGGATCCCGACCCGTTTCCCGTTTCCGAATGCCCCTTCAACTGCGGCCTCTGTCCCGATCACAAACAGGGCACCTGCACGGCGATCATTGAAGTCACGCATCAGTGCAATCTGCATTGTCCCGTGTGTTTCGCTTCGTCCGAAACGGCTCCCGCTGCGGATACGAAAATAGAACAAATCGCTCGAATGCTCCAGTCGCTTCTGGATCGCGGGGATCCCTGCCCCGTTCAGTTCAGTGGCGGCGAACCGACCATGCGCGACGATCTGCCGGATATTGTTGCGCTGTCCCGGAAAATGGGATTCGACCACGTGCAGATCAATACCAACGGCATCCGGCTGGCGCAGGATGCGGACTACGGACGCGCGCTGAAAGATGCCGGTGCCGCTGTTGTCTTTCTGCAGTTCGACGGCCTGACCGATGCCGTCTATACCCGCATTCGCGGAGCGGAGCTGCTGCAGATCAAACTGAGATCGATCGAGCGCTGCGCCGAACTGAAGCTGGGCGTCATACTGGTCCCCACGCTGCTCAAGGGGATCAACGATTCTCAGATAGGATCCATCATCCACTTTGCCAAGGAATGGATACCTGTGGTGAAAGGGGTGCACTTTCAGCCCATGACCTTCCTTGGCAGATATCCCGAAGAACCCCGCAATGAAAGACGCTTATCGATCCCCGGCATTCTCGATGCCATAGAGGCGCAGACCCTGGGCGAATTGAAGGTTGAGAATTTTATCCCGCCCGGATGCGAGGAATCCCACTGTTCCTTTTCCGCGCTTGCCGTGCTGGGAAGTGACGGCAGGCTCGTACCAACAACCCGTTTCGATTCCGCCCAAAAAACCGGACCGTGCTGCAGTGAAGAATATGCACGACGATCGAGGGATTTTGTTCGCAGCCGGTGGAAATACAGGGAATCGGAGTTGACGGTTCTGGGTCCCGGACTACAGTCCGGGCCCGGACTGCAGTCCGGATCGGACTCTGCAGGCAGGGCGGATCCCCGGGAGGACCTGTTTGAAAGAATCCAAAGCCACTCCCTGTGCGTTTCGGGCATGGCTTTCCAGGATGCATGGAATATCGATCTGGCGCGGCTGCAACGCTGCTGCGTCCACGTGGTGACGCCCGACGGGAACCTCGTTCCTTTCTGCGCCTATTATTTGACCGGTGCGGACGGACAACGCCTGTACCCGGTTAAGAAAAAGGATTGATATGGCGGCGTTTCAACTGGAGTCATGGCTGCACGGTATCATTGAGGAAAACCTGAACGGGGATGAGGCATTCCGTCGTTTTTCCGGCAAAAACCCCGCGCACCCCCTCACACGCTCCGACGTTGAAGCCTACCGCGATTTTCATCTGCAGCGGACGCTCCAATACGCTTATGAAAACAGCTATTTCTACAGGGAGCAATTTGACAGGTCCCGGTTGAAACCATCCGACATCGCCGGGTTCAAAGACCTGGCAAAATTTCCCCTGACGGGCCCCCAACATCTGGCCCAATACCCTTACAGATTTTTATGCACCTCTCAGGCCGTCGTCGCCAGGCCCTGCATATTCGTAACTTCGGGCACTACGGGACCGCAAAAGGAAATTTTCTGGTCCCAATGGGACCTGGAGAAAATCACCGAATTCATGGCGGCCGGAATCAGCACGGTCGCAACCCGGGACGACACCGTACAGATTCTTCTGCCCGATGGGAAACCCAACAGCCAGGCGGATCTTTTACGCCAGGGAGTCGCCAAGTTTGGAGCCAGGCCGGTTGTATCGGGCGCGGAACAAAGCGCAGAAGAACAGCTAAGAATACTGGATACGTTCCACAGCACCATTTTATTCGGATTCACCGGCCAACTTTACAGGATTTCAAAGGAGCTGCAGCCTGACCATGACCTGCAGTTGAAAGGAGTGAAGGTTCTTTTTCTTGCCGGGGAATATCTGCCCGCTGCAAGACGGCGGGAACTCGAGACAATCTGGAACTGCCGGGTTCATACCCATTACGGTCTGACGGAAATGGGTCTCGGAGTCGCCGTCGAATGCACCGCCGGGGATGGATACCATTTCAATGAGGCCGACCTTCTTCTGGAAATAATCGATCCCGTAACCGGAGAACGCGTCAAACCGGGAGACGAGGGAGAACTGGTATTCACGACATTAACCCGCGAAGCCATGCCGTTGATCCGTTACCGTACCCACGACCTGTCGCGCCTGATTGAAAAACCGTGCCCGTGCGGGGCAACCAGCCTGTTGAAATTCGATGCCGTCAGGAAACGTCTGGAATCGGTCGTAACACTGGGAAACGGGGCGGAAATGTATCCAACCCTTTTCGATGATCTGCTCTTGTCCATTGCAGGCGTTATCGATTACCGCGTAAAACTCCTGAGACACGAAAGCATGGATCGTCTGGAATTTACAATAGAAACAATCCGTGAAAACGATAATGTTCTTGCGGAAATAAACAGAACGCTCCGCCTGGCGCCGGTCATTGCGGATAACATTGCCGCCGGGAGCATGAACGAACCACGAGTGAAATTAGTCGGCATGGGGGCTTTTAGAACGGCCGACCGCGCCAAAAAGATGATTGTCGACTGCAGGTGAAAGCCTTTTATGCATCTTCATCTTACTTTATCCGGACACCGCCAAGTATAATAACAACCCTGATTGTGGATAATCGGGCCGGGAACAACCGGACGATCGCCGGGAGAATACGGGAAAACTTTGTATTCTCTCCGACTGAATATCACGGATAATGCCGACGAAAGAGATTTATGGAAAAGATCACAGACTGGAAGGCACTGTGGCGGGAACTGGTTGATATAAAAGCCAGGAGTCGGAACAGCGTCTCAAACGAGGAACAGGATGTCGATGCCTGGTGTAAAAAAGCCAGGGATTTCAAGGAGGGGGTAAAGCGCCGCTGGAAGAAACCCGATTCCAGCCGCGACTTCATTCTTTCGAAGATGAATCCCGACGCTACGGTCCTGGATATCGGCGCCGGGACAGGCGCCTGGACGGGATTGATCGCCCCCCATGTCCGGCGTGTCACGGCGGTGGAACCATCCCCGTCCATGATCCGGGTAATGCGCGAGAGCCTCGACGAAGAGGGCATTACCAATGTCGATATCATTCAGGGAGGATGGCCGGACGTCGCGGTGGATGCTCATGATTTCTCCCTGTGTTCTCACGCCATGTACGGCTACCCGGATTTGCCCGTATTTATTCGCCGTATGGTCGCATGCACCCGGGACATCTGCTTCCTTCTTCTCCGGGCCCCTTTGCCGAATGGAATCCGATCCGAAGCGGCGCAACATATCTGGGGGCAACCACTGGACAGTCCGAATTTTACGATAGCCTACAATATCCTTCTGCAGATGGGAATTTATGCTCATGTTCAGATGGAAAATACCGGGCTATGGAAATCCAGGACCAGCAGCACCCTGGAAGAAGCGCTCCATAGCATGAAACGTTTTCTGGGATTAAACGCAACCGCCGAGCACGACGGCTATCTGCTGAAACTGCTGCAACGCAGGCTCACCCTGAAGAACGGCCGCTATATATGGCCACCGGAGGTTCGGTCCGCCCTTATTTACTGGCATCCGGAAAAATAGGATTTATTGCGCATTTCTCGCGGGGATTAACCTGCGGGGATACGGCTTTTCTGGAATGCATACGGTTTCCGCGTTCTCCTGATCTCCGAAATCAGGATGCCGGCCAGAATCAGGATGCCGCCGACCCACTCTTTTACCGTCCATCCCTGGTTCAGTATCCAGAAAGCAAAGATTGTGGCGAACACCGGCTCAAGGCTGAAAATCAGGGCTGTATGGGTGGGATTGGAATATTGCTGCGCCCACCCTTGTATCCAGAAAGCCGCGGCAGTGGCGGCAACGCCAAGAACAAGGATATAGAATGTAAAGGAGGCGTCCCATACAACATACGGCGTTTCCAGGACAACAGCCATTATGGAACACAGAATTGCCCCGCACGCCATTTTCACAAATATAAGCAACCTGTAATCCGTCTTCTGAACAAAAATCCCAAGGAACAGAATATGAAATGCAAACAGGAATGCGCAAATAAGCGTCAGGAAATCGCCCGATTGCAGGCTGAAGTCGCTCTTATCGGCCAGAAGCAGCACCATTCCCAGAGCTGCCAGGACTATGCCTGAAATAGTATGATACGATGACTTCTGGCGATACATCAGGAAACCTAATAGTGGAACCAGCGGAATACACAGGCTCGTGATAAAAGCGGAATTCGAAGGGGATGTATCGCGCAATCCAAGGGTCTGAAGAACGAAACCTCCCAATAATGCCACCGATAATACACATCCCTGCAATAAAGTTTTTCGATTTATCTTTCGATACCGCCCCGGCATAAGGGCAGCTACAACGCCGGCCGCTATCCAGAACCTCAAAGCGACGAAAAATATCGGAGACACCTGTTTCAGGCCTTCTGCAATAATCGTGAAGGTGCTTCCCCAAATGATCGTAATAAAAATCAGAGCGAGTTCGGCCTGGAGCAGCTTGGGTATCTTCATGGAACCTGCCTGTTTTTCAATTCTTTTACAGCGCCCGTTATTCCTATCCCGTCCTCCCGGACTAATTTTTTAACCCGCAGCACCGGGCCGGGAAAACACATGAAGATTCTACTACCCGGAAAGAAACATCGGCGTGTTAGTCTTAAGGATTGTCCGATTAATTTATACATCCGAGGAGCATTCCCCATGCGCGTTCATAATCTTCCCGAAATGCATGAGAGACTGGAACTCCCCGATACTTTCCAGTTTTCCTGCCGCAAAGAACTCAGCTGCTTTGGATCCTGCTGCCGGAACAGAGTTCTCACATTAACACCTTACGATGTTCTCAGGCTTAAAAACAACCTGCGTATGCATTCGGACGATTTTCTGACACGACACACAGAATACAGTCTGGATCCCGCTACCGGTTTTCCCCTTATTTCAATCAAACTTGGATCCGCACCCGAAAAACTGTGTCCGTTTCTGATCTCAGAAGGATGCAGCGTTTATGAAGACAGGCCTACCGTATGCCGCCTGTTTCCGCTGGCGCGGGTGTCCGGTTTCGAACAGGATTCCAAATCCCACGATGAATTCTTTTATGCGCTTTCCACACCGGGATGCCTCGGAAGGATGGAGGAAAGAATGTTAACGGTCGGACAGTGGCTGTCGGAACAGGGGATGGATCCATACCGGGCGGCAAACGACAGCATGCTGCATCTTCTGTTTCACCCCGGTCGCAGCAGGGACCGGGCCTTGAACGAGAAACAGTTGCAGAAAATACTCGTCTCCCTTTACAACCTGGACGTTTTCCGGGAATTCGTACTCAAGACAAATTTTATGGATGCCTATTCAATAGATACGCAGACGCAATCCCGTATCGAAAATGATGATCAGGAACTTCTCCGGCTTGGATTCTCTTTTCTCAGGACAGATCTTTTCACATAAACACGGGCGCATGCTAAACAATTTCGCGGAATTATTTATTGTACGTCCGTGTTTATGCAGGTTAATGTAGCCGTTGTTCGTTCCGTTTCGTTTTAACCGGCAAACAGCAAGACCAGCGCCTGCGATATTTAAATATGGATATAAAAAGCTTCGGTCCGGATCTGCTGTACCCCGTCGCACTGGCGATCATGATGTTCTCGATGGGACTCACGCTCAAGGCAAGGGATTTTATTCGTATCTTCACGGAACCCAAAGCGGTCGGCCTCGGTTTGGCCGGCCAGTTGCTGTTTCTTCCTGCCATTGCTTTTCTAATAGTCACCTTTCTGCCGCTGCCTCCGGAAGCCGCCATCGGCCTGATTATACTTTCGGCCTGCCCCGGCGGCGTAACATCGAACGGTATCGTATACGCCGTACGTGCGGACGTGGCGCTATCCATCACCCTGACGGCGTCCGCCAGTCTGATCACCGTGTTTACTCTTCCCTTAATAGTCTCCTACGGTCTTATATACGTATTCGGCCAGTCTACAGAACTGCAGTTGCCGTTGCTGAACACTATGAAGGAGTTATTCCGGGTGACGGTACTGCCTGTTTCCATCGGCATGGCACTGCATCACTTTCTGCCCAGGGTGAAAGCCCGGATTGAATCGGGCTGCAGATGGACCACTATTGTTCTTCTCGTGGTCATGATTACCCATGGAACTGTTCTAAATATAAATCTGTTGGCCGACCAGCTCGGACTGATAATAGTAGCTTCCCTGCTGCTTGTCTTACTAACCATGGGGCTCGGCTACTGTCTGTCCCGGCTCAGTTCACTGAATAAAAAACAGGGGATTACTATTTCGGTCGAGATCGGAGTCCAGAACGTTGCGATGTCGTTCCTTATAGCCGGAACTCTTCTCCACCGCCCGGAATTCACTACCCTGCCCGCCATCTATGGTGTTTGTATGTTCACGGTAACGGCACTGTTCCTATGGATCATGCGCGGACGCACCACACTCTAACGGGAGTAAAAAAAACATGGCTGATCTTAAAAAAATCGTTGAATTTCTCAACGGCGAAATGCGCATCGAAGAATATCCGGATTCCTCCCACAACGGTCTTCAGGTCGAAAACGGCGGTCGTGTCGAAAAAATCTGTTGCGGAGTAGATGCTTCCCTGGAATTTTTCGCCGTGGCTCAAAAGCGGGGAGCCGATCTTCTGATCTGCCATCACGGAATAAGCTGGGGAGACTCTCTGAAGCAAATTACCGGATTGAATTATCGCCGTTTGGCCTTTCTTATAAAACATGACATTGCCCTATACGCCTGCCATATCCCGTTGGACGCCCATTCTCAACTCGGCAACAACGCGCTGCTTTTTAAGGCTCTCGGATTGGGCGGCCGGAAACTGTTCGCCGACTACCGGGGCAAACCGATCGGGTATTATGGACACCTGCCGCGCAGTCGGAAGCTTTCCCTTTTCCGAAAGCGCGTTGAAAAAATCCTGGGCACCTCCGCACACAGTCTGGAATTCGGCCGGGATACCATCAGAACGGTCGGCATTGTTTCGGGAGGCGGTTCCGATTGGATAGAGGAGGCGGACCGGCTGAAGATAGACCTGTTCCTCACGGGCGAGGCATCCCTGGTGGGATACAATACGGCAAAAGACTGCGGCATCAACGTAATCTTCGGTGGACACTATGCAACCGAATCATTCGGAGTAAGGGCTCTGGGTGCGGCGGTTGAAAAGAAGTATCGACTGAAATCGGAATTCATAGATCTGAAGCTTCCCTTTTAGCCTGCATTTTCACAGCTCATCGTCGCTCTCTCACCGGATTCTATTGAAATATTATATGGGAGCCGGCCATTGGAATAAAGTAAATGTGACTTTCAGCCCGATTAGTCAAATACCTGAATCTATCCATTATCCCCTGATTGCCGCGGCATCCATCCCCGTCTCCGGCATCCATACATCTTCATGTCGCTTCAGGCAGGATTTACCGTACATATACTTGCCGATCCGGCGTCTCGCATTATATGATAGCCGAAATGCATACAGGTCCTACTATGAGACTTAAGGTTCCATCTCCCGCCCTCCTGCAATCCATTTTCCGTAAAGCACATCTTTCCCCTGCGAATTTTCTGCATTCGACCGTAAAGCAATGTATGCCTGCACTCTGCGCCTTAACGATTGCCATGGCCGTTGTCTCCGGTCCCGTTGCCGCCGAAGCAAATTTATCGGCGGACGCAATCGTGGAACGGGCCGTGGAAAGGGCTGAGCGCCAGAACCTGTCCACGGTTGAAGCGAACTATAAATCCGAAGCCGTGACTAAATCTCAGTCACTGGATGGAAACGACAGTATTACCGATACGGAAACAACCAGATACCGCCAGTATCCCCTCAATGGAGCGGTTTTCGAAGAACTTGTGGAAATAGACGGCCGTCCCCTGAATGAAAAAGAAATAAAGAAAGAAGAGGAGAAGAAGCGGGACTTTATCCGTGAAGTTGAAATAAGAAGAACCCGCGGTGATTATATTCAACCCACGGAAGAGGAAAGAATCCGGTTCAACAGGGATTTTACGGAACGATATCTTTACACAATAGAAAAAACTGAAGAGATCCGCGGGCATCCATGCTGGACGATCTCCTTTAAGCCCAGGGAGGGAAAACTTCCCGTAAGGAACAGAATGGATCGCGCGCTGAATCAGATGACGGGAACTCTGTGGATAGCCCGGGATGATTTCGGGCTCGTGCGCGTGGAATTCGCCCTGCGTAAACCGTTCAAGTATTGGGGAGGATTCCTTGCCGTCATTCGTAAAACCGACGGCTGGGTGGATTACACCAGGGTGGATTCAAACGTCTGGCTGCCTCTGCATTTTAATCTACAGCTGGACTTAAAGGTGATGCTGCTCAAGAATATTCGCAGGCTTATCACCAAGGAATGGTTCCATTACAGCCGCGTGGATCAGCCTTCGGATACGAATCAAATCGCGGCCGAGGGCAAGCCTTCCCCGGCCACCGGGGAAGAAAATCCCTAGCGGGTCCCGCCCAAGCGTTTGCGCCGTACACGAATAGCAAATATCCTCCGTTACTAGCCGAAGGCTTTATACAATGGGCCGCTTAACCCGGATTATTCATGAAGGTTTGTAGCGAAGCGGTGCAGACGGGCGTGGATACAAGGCGCGCGACTGAAGACCCCGCAGGCG
>JAFGTD010000287.1 GCA_016934295.1 Acidobacteriota bacterium | reverse complement strand
GTGCATTGCAAAGGGACCGATTACGCGGCGTTTTTCAGCGTGCAGTCCTGCAACAAACCCAAGCTGTATGACAGCGATGCCGCGAACGCCAACGCGCGCCTTGCGGCGCAGTTGCCTTACATTATGGCGGTTTCCCGCTTTGCGCACTATCTCAAGGCAATGATGCGCGACAAGATCGGCAGCTTCTCATCGCGGTCGCAATGCGAAATCTGGCTCAATAAGTGGATCACCAACTACGTGACCCCCGACGACAACGCTTCACCCGCAACCAAAGCGAAGTATCCCTTGCGGGAAGCCAGAGTCGAAGTACTGGAAATTCCGGGCAAAGCCGGCGCCTACCGTGCCGTTGCTTTCCTTCGGCCGCATTTCCAGCTTGATGAACTGACTGTCTCGCTTCGTCTGGTGGCGGAATTGCCTGCTTCCGCCCGCGGCTAGGAACTTCGCCGCGCCGGCCCGGCCTTCAGGACGTGCGGGTGCGGCAATAATTACAAGGAGAATTCAAAATGGCTGTCGATTATTTTCTCAAACTGGAAGGAATTGAAGGTGAGAGCACCGACTCAAAGCATACGAAGGAAATAGAGGTTCTGTCCTGGTCGTGGGGTGAAAATAATCCTGCGTCCGCGGGTCAGAGCGGAGGCAAGGTTTCGATTGGCGATTTTAGCTTCGTCATGAAAGTGAACAAAGCAAGCCCAAAGCTTCTTGAAGCATGCGCCATGGGGGGTCACATCAAGGATGCGCTCCTGACTTGCCGGAGGGCGGGCGCGGACGAGCAGCAGGAATTCTTGAAGATAAAGATGACTGATTGCCTAGTTGCTTCCTTCCAGACAGGCGGCGCCTCGGGATCGGAATTTGAAGCAGATTCGATTTCGCTGGCCTTTGCCAAAATCAATTACGATTACAGGCCGCAGAAGAAGGATGGCACTCTGGATGGCCCAATAAGCACCAACTGGAATTTGAAGACAAATAAGAAGGAATAAGCAAATCCTCCGGAGATATTTCTGCCCTTAATTCATTTTCACCTGCAGTGCATGCGCTCAGGGTAATGCGCGCTCACTGCGGGCACGGGGCAAGTTTTGAACTCCATGGCATGTCTCTGGGCATAGGTTTGGAGAATTTTTACCTTATACATTTAGAAGATCTGATCTCCTTTTCGTGCACAACATGAAAGCGAGGCGAATATGGCATATCGTAGCGATTTCTACATAGCGAAAAACATCACTGGATATACAGGACCGATTATTTCAAATCCTACTGTTTATTTCAGATGCGGAAATGAGTCTGGGCATATCACCCAGCTTCATGAAGTTGAAGCAAATGAGGGTCGGGAAGAGGTTATAAAAGATGACAAATACGTGATTGAAAACAGGGCGGATCCTGTTCAAAGCGGGAAAGTTGTGTGCTACGAATCATGGCCAAGTAGAGCGATGGAGCATTGGAGTAGATCTAAGCTAGAAACGGATATTAAAGAGCACCACCGTGAGTTGTTGGCTCAAGCCGTCCAAAAGTGCA
Organism: Acidobacteriota bacterium; assembly: GCA_016934295.1. Lineage (GTDB taxonomy): Bacteria > Acidobacteriota > UBA6911 > UBA6911 > UBA6911 > UBA6911. Next base: position 19,136 of record JAFGTD010000287.1, on the reverse strand, counting down.
CTGAATTAAAACGTTGGTGCAAATTGACAGATAACGAAAAAAAGGCCGAATTTAATAAGAAACCGAAATCAGCTGAAAGGATGTCGGTGACTAAGCTTATCAAAATACATGAAGGCTTTGTCGTTAGAGCGGCTAAGTAGGGTGGCATATACCTGAAACACGAGATGAAGGACGCCAAAATGTGTCAAGCCGTCAGCAGCCAGGGCAATCATTCCGGCGGGCATTTCGCTCAGGCTAATGCAAAAACCGTTATTTCCGGAGAAAGGCGGCGTCAACGATGAATGCCAGGGAGCTCTTCCAGGCGGGGAAAATAGAAGAGGCGATTCAGGCGTTGGCGGCGAGCCTGCGCAATGACCCTACGGATGTCAGAAACCGTACGTTTCTTTTCGAGCTGCTTTGTTTCACGGGCGAACTGGATCGCGCTGAAAAACAGCTGGATATCCTGTCCGACATCAGCAAAGAATCGGGAATGGGCACCTTGATTTACCGGTCGGCATTGCAGGCGGAGCGTCTGCGCCGTGAAATGTTCGAGACGAAAGCCTTTCCGCAAACGGATGCCGAGTCAATCCCGCAAGTCATTCTGAACGGAACCGCTTTCAAAACAATCGAAGATGCGGACCCGCGGATCGGCCGGCGTATGGAAGTCTACGCCGCGGGCTCCTATCTATGGCTTCCCTTTGCTCACATCGCTTCCGTACGCATGGAAGAACCCAGGCGAGTGCGCGATTTGATATGGATTCCGGCTGTTCTCAAAACAGGACCCAAATGCCGCGGTCTCGATCTGGGTGAAGTCATGATTCCCGCGCTGACGCCTTTCGCTTTCCGTCACGCCGATAAGTCGGTGCGACTTGGAAGGCAGACTGTCTGGGAGAAAGCGGACGGCATTCATGCGCCGGAAGGTCAAAAAATGCTGCTGGTTGATGGTGAAGAATTTCCTATCCTGGAGGTAAGAACGCTGGAATTCCCCGCCGCCTCAGAGTCGGCGGCCGAATAAAGGTACCTTTTTATACTGATGCCCCTCCGAGACGATCTGTTGAATCCTATTTCCGGTGAAAATCCCTGCGGCGAAAATCTGCGCTATACGGCTATTTATGACAAAATCAAAGAAGCCCGGCGCGAAGAGGACGACGCGCCGCAGGGCGAATGGCAGCACGAGAGAAAAGCCGCAGATTACCCGTTGGTCCTGAAGCTTGCCGGGGAAGCCCTCGCATCAAAGAGCAAAGACCTCCAGATAGCAGTCTGGTTGACGGAAGCACTGATAAAGGCGGAGTCCTTTGCCGGCCTACGCGCAGGTCTGGATCTCATTCGCGAGTTGATTGAGAAATTCTGGGATGGTCTCTACCCGGAAATGGAGGACGGGGATCTGGAGTTCAGAGCAGCGCCCCTGGACTGGCTGGGTTCCCGAATGGACGCTTCATTGCGGAGCTCGCCAATAACAAAAACGGGCGTCAACTGGTATCAGTTCAGGGAGGCCCGCTCGGTCGGCTATGAGACGGATGAGGACGACTCCACGAAGCAGGAAGCTCGCGAAGCTTTGATCGCTGAAGGGAAGATAACCGGAGAAGAATGGGACGCTGCGTTCAACGCCTCTCCCAAAGCTTTTTACCTCAATCTCGAAGCCACGCTGGACGGTATCCTCGAAGCCATTGAACCGTTATCTAATCTATGCGATGAAAAGTTCGGTAGTGATGCGCCGTCCTTCGGCCCCATGCGGGACACGATTGAAGAAATTCGCCACTTCGTTCACGGGCTTCTGCTGAAAAAGAGTGAGACGGAACCCGATGAGGCTGTGCCGGATACGGCCGAACCGGTCGAGGAGGCTGTAGTAGAGGAAGAACCCTCAACCTGGGCGGAGGAGGTGCCGAAACAGGTTGCTTCACCGAAAGAACGTCTTGCAAAGGATTCTTTTGTTACGGAACCCGTAGACAGGGAGGACGCGTTCCGGCGGATTGTCGCCATTTCAGCCTTTTTAAGGCGGGAGGATCCTTCAGGCACAACGCCGTTTCTTCTGCTGCGGGGACTGCGCTTCGGTGAATTGCGCAGCGCGGGATCCTCGGTCGACGGCAACCTCCTGGAAGCTCCACCTTCCGAGGTTCGCCAGTCGCTGAAAAAGGCGTCCAATGAATCCGATTGGCAGCAGGTAATTGAGATAGCGGAAACGGCCATGGGAACGCCCTGTGGAAGAGGGTGGCTTGATCTGCAGCGCTACGTGTATCGCGCAGCCCGTGAACTTGGTTACGGCCAAATCCAGGCCGTCATTCGCGCGGAAGTAAACGGGTTGCTGAATGATTATCCCGATCTTCGCAACGCCGTTCTTCTGGACGACACGCCTGCGGCGAATCCGGAAACTCAGGAGTGGCTTGATGAAATTGCTCCGGTGGAAACCCCGGTTGCAGAGCCGGCCTATTCTCCTTCTCTCATTTCAGAAGCGGAAGCGGAAAAGAAGGAAAGCGCGGAGTCAAAACCGGATGCAAACGAGCTGGCCCTGCAGGCTGCCCAGTCGGGAAGGCAACAGGAAGCTATTGAGATACTGATGCGCGAAGCTGCCTTGGAAAAAAGCAATCGCGGCCGTTTCCAGCGGCGGCTGCAGCTGGCGCAGCTGTGCATTTCGATGGGATATGAGCATGTCGCACACCCCATACTCGAGCAGATCACGGCGGAAATCGATACCCGGGGACTGGAGGGATGGGAATCGCCGGCCTTCGTGGCGCAGCCTTTCTGCCTTCTGTACCAATGTCTTACGAAGTCGAATGCTGATCCCGATTTGAGACAAAAGGTTTACGACCGCATCTGCCGGCTGGATCCATTGCAGGCTTTGGCCTGTGGGAGATAGGCCATGCCGAAACCGGATCCTGAGCTTGCGGTTACTTCTTCGATCATAGACCGTTTGATCGACCTGGAACCCGGCGTATCCGCCGATCCCCAGGTTAACCGCTCTCAATCCGTGCGCCAGTTGAAGGCATCGCTGCAAAGAGATTTGGAATGGCTGCTGAATACGCGAAGAAATCCGGATGAAGCGCCCGAGACTTACGAGGAGCTCTCCCGTTCCTTATACAACTATGGATTGCCGGATGTGACGTCTTTGGGATTGAATTCACCTCGCGACAAACAGCGGCTTTTGCGCCACATCGAGCAAACGATAGAAATTTTTGAGCCGCGGCTGGCGGATATCCGCGTGCGCGAGCTGGACGATACGGGTTCAGGATCGCGGATTATGCGATTTCAGATCGAAGCCCTGCTTAAAATGGACCCGGCGCCCGAGCAGGTCTTTTTCGATACGGTGCTTCAACTCAACAGCGGCGAATACCAGGTAAGGGGCGATTAGCGTGCGTGACGATCTATTGCTGTATTATGAAAGAGAACTCAGCTTTTTGCGACGCATGGGCGCCCAGTTTGCAGAGCAGTATCCCAAAATAGCCTCGCGCCTGAACCTCGAGCCCGACAAATGCGAGGATCCGCATGTGGAACGGCTCCTGGAAGCGTTCGCCTTTCTGGCCGCCCGGATTCATCTCAAGATCGACGATGAGTTTCCCGAAATTCCGGAAGCGCTTCTCAACGTCATTTATCCGCATTTCATCAGGCCTTTGCCTTCCATGACGATTGTGGATTTTCGCATGAATCCGGAACAGGCTCAAATCGGCACCGGCCTGAAGATAGAACGGGGTAAGGAGCTCTCCTCAAAACCTGTCGCCGGAGTTCCCTGTAGATTTCGCACCTGCTACGACGTTCACCTCTGGCCCATAAGCGTCGTGGCAGCGGAATGGAAAACCCCGGACCGCATGAAGCCGGCCATTAAATCGACGGACGCGGTCGCTGCGCTACGCGTGGAGATGAAGACCTGGCGCGACTTTACTTTCGAAAAGGCGCCTCCGGATCCCCTGCGAATTTTTCTCAACGGCGAGGGCAGTCTGGTTCACACTCTCTATGAACTCCTGTTCAGCCGCCTCATCCGGATCATCGTGCGTGATCCCTCTCCGGGATCGGATGTCCAGTCCGTATCGCTTGCTCCCGATGCCCTGCATCCTGTAGGATTCGAAGAAAATGAGGGCATGTTCCCGACACCGCGGCGCTCTTTCGAGGGCTATCGGCTGCTTCAGGAATTCTTTGCGTTTCCGGACAAGTTCTTTTTTCTGGACCTGACCGGGCTGGGGAAAGTGCTCCAGGGATTCAGGAATCGTGCAGAGCTGATTTTTCTGATCGCGCCTTTTGAATTGACCGAGCGCCGCCAGGCACTTGAGGTGGGAGTTACGGCAAAGACATTTCAATTGTCCTGCTCGCCTGCGGTAAACCTCTTCAAACAGACCGCCGAGCCGATCCTCCTTTCGCAGCGCCGTTTCGAATATCCCATCGTTCCCGATATCCGCCGCCCGGGCGCTATTGAAATTTTCTCTGTGGATGAAGTGGTCAGCTTACGCTCGGATGCCAAGGAACCGGTCCGTTTTGAGCCTTTATATTCCTACCACCACGGGAATACGGCGGGGCGCGGCAAGGCTTTCTGGCTGGCATCGAGGCGGCCCTCCAGCCAGCGCGACGACCAGGGCACGGAGATGGAGCTTTCCCTGGTGGACTTCGAACAGCGGCCGGTTTCACTCGACCTGGACAGCTTAACGGTCCGCCTCACCTGCACAAACCGGGACCTTCCGGCGCGTCTGCCGTTCGGCACAGAATCAGGCGATTTCGAAATAGACGGCGCCGTCCCGGTCCAGTCTGTCGTGGCAATGATAAAGCCTACGCCATCCGTTCGACCCCCGACCGGCAGATCCTCACTCTGGCGGCTGGTTTCCCATCTATCCCTGAACTACCTCTCGCTGGTATCCGAAGGGAAAGCCGCACTTCAGGAAATATTGAAGCTCTATGACTTTACAAATTCCTCACATAAGCTGAAGCAAATCGAGGGCATTTTGCAGATCCGGAGCAGCCCGCATTTTGCGCGTATACTCTCCGAAAACAGCATTGCTTTTGCCCGCGGCACACGCATCGATATGTTGCTTGACGAAGATAATTACGTGGGCGGCGGAGCGTACCTGTTCGCAAGTGTGCTGGAACGTTTCCTGGGACTCTATGTCACTCTGAACAGCTTCAGTCAGTTGAGAGTCACAACGAGCCAGAGAAAGGAGATCTTACACCAGTGGCCCCCGCGAGCCGGCAGGAAGATCCTGCTTTAGAAAAACCGGATTCCCCTCAAATGGAGGAAATTTTACGGACGGAGCCGTTTGGTTTTGATTTCTTTCAGGCCGTGCGGCTTCTTAATAGACTTCTGCCGGATCGCACGCCTGTCGGTCTGTTTTCCGATCCCGGTTCGGAAACCGTCCGTTTTGGAGCGGCTCCCGATCTGGGATTCCCTCCAAGCGCGATCGCCGGGCTTGACTGGACGGAGAACGTCCAGCCTCGTATGGACGTCAATTTTATGGGACTTACGGGACCCCTGGGAGTTCTTCCCCTCTACTATACGGCTCTTCTTCGGGAGCGCTTGCGTGCGCATGACGGCTCGTTGCGTGCATTCTTCGACATTTTCAACCACCGCGCCATCTCGCTGTTTTATCGGGCATGGGAGAAGCATCACTTCACAGTCGCCTATGAACGCAATGAAAAGGATGCGTTGTCCCCGCACCTGATGGACCTTTTAGGGTTGGGAACTCCCGGACTGTCCAATCGCCAGGGGATTGCAGATGAATCTTTGTTGTTCCGCTGTGGACTCCTGGCGTCGCACTCGCGGTCCGCCGCGGGGCTGCGCGCTCTATTGACCGACTATTTTGACGTTGCCGTAGAGATAGAGCAGTTTGTCGGAAGATGGCATTCCATCGACGAGGACGCCCAGTGCCGCTTCAGCGATATGGGTGTCGATTCCGAGCGGTTGGGTATCGGCACAGTAGTAGGAGATGAGATCTGGGATCAGCAATCCGGAATACGCATCCGGCTCGGTCCGCTGACACTCGAGCAGTACCTGGAGTTTTTGCCGGATGGCCGTGCGTATCAGCCTCTTCGCGCGCTTGTCCTGTTCTTTGCGGGGAGTGAATTCGATTTTGAATTGCAGCTCGTATTGAAAAAGGAGGAAACGCCTCCATGCGAGCTGGGCGGAGACGGGCCCATCGCCCCGCGACTGGGATGGTTGACGTGGGCTGCGAATGCACCGCCTTCCGTTGATCCGAAAGACACCATTCTGCAAATCTAGAGAATTTCGGCGACGGTCGCCGAAATTCCGTGCCAGGGATCAGAATCCGGGAGATCATTATTTAATTTGGGAACTTCTGCGACTGTCGCAGAAACCCCCTAAAGAGGAGCTCCGCATGAGTGTGAACCTGAAATCACTGATCGGAAAACTGAATAAATCCACACGCAGCGCCCTCGAAGCCGCTGCCGGATTGTGCCTGTCACGCACGCACTACAACGTCGAAATCGAGCATTACCTTTTGAAGTTGATGGAAGCGAGCGATACGGACGCAGCACGAATTTTCTATCACTTCAGCGTTAATCAATCGCGCCTCACGGCGGATTTAACACGGAGCCTGGACAACCTCAAATCGGGCAATGCCCGCACGCCTGCCATTAGTCCGAGCATTCTGAAGATGCTGACCCAGGCGTGGACTTTGGGCTCCATCGACTACGATGCCGGCCAGGTGCGCAGCGGTTTCACGATTCTTGCCCTGGTGGAGGATGACGAACTGGCCAGAATCCTGCGCGAATGCAGCAAAGAACTTCTGAAGCTTGAAGCGGACGCACTAAAAAAAGACTTCATTCCCATCGTACGCGGATCGCTCGAGGATGATGCAACCACAACTGCTGAAGAATCTTCACAGGAAGGCGCATCCCGCCCTCTTGGAAGCGGAAAAACTCCAAATTTGGACCAATTCACCATCAATCTCTCGGAAAAAGCCAAGAGCGGGAAACTCGATCCGGTCCTGGGGCGGGATGTCGAAATCCGCCAGATCATCGATATCCTGATGCGCCGCCGCCAGAATAATCCCATCCTCACCGGAGAGGCAGGCGTTGGGAAAACCTCTGTAGTGGAAGGACTGGTTTTGCACATCGCGCAGGGCGACGTTCCTACGGTACTCAAGAACGTTACGGTCCGCACGCTCGATCTCGCTTTGCTGCAAGCCGGAGCCGGCATCAAGGGCGAATTTGAAAACAGGCTGAAGGGTCTCATCGAGGAAGTGAAAGCATCTCCTACTCCCATAATTCTTTTTATCGATGAAGCCCATAACATGATCGGTGCAGGCGGGCAGGCGGGACAAAACGACGCAGCCAACCTCCTGAAGCCGGCTCTTGCCAGAGGAGAACTGCGTACTATCGCGGCAACTACGTGGTCCGAATTCAAGAAATATTTTGAAAAGGATCCGGCTCTTGCACGCCGCTTTCAGGTTGTCAAAGTAGAAGAGCCAGCCGAAGAAGCGTGCATGATAATGCTTCGCGGCATCGTTTCTTCGCTGGAGAATCACCACAAAGTTCGAATTCTGGATGAAGGAGTGGATGCAGCAACCCGTTTATCTCATCGTTTTCTCTCCGGCCGGCAGTTGCCGGATAAAGCCGTCAGCGTTCTGGATACGGCGTGCGCCCGTCTTGCGCTTGGACAAAACTCGACGCCTCCACCGGTCGAGGATGCGCGGCGCCAGATCGATGATTTTGATTTGCAGGAACGAGTGCTCACACGCGAAGCCGCCGCAGGAGGAGATCACGCGGAACGCCTGGAGCAGATCCGGCAGAAACGTTCCGCTGTCTCGGTACAGCTGGCAGAACTGGAGAAACGCTTTGCCACGGAATCCGCCCTGGTCGGCAAAATTCGCGAACTTCGCAGCACATTGGAGGAAGGGACAGGAAATACGCCATCCCTGCGCAAGAAACTCGACAAGCTCAACGCAGAGCTGGGTGCGTTACAGGGGGACAGCCCCCTGATGCGGGTCTGCGTGGATGGACACATTGTCAGTGAAGTGATCTCCGCGTGGACGGGTATTCCGACCGGCAAAATGGTTAAGGATGAAATTGAAGCAGTTTTGAGTCTTGAGGAACACCTGGGCGCGCGGGTCATAGGACAGAATCATGCGATGGAAGCGATTGCCCAGCGCATCCGGACCTCCCGGGCCGGGATGGAAGATCCGCAAAAACCGATCGGGGTTTTTCTTCTTGTCGGTCCCAGCGGAGTAGGGAAAACAGAAACCGCTCTTGCGCTTGCGGATCTGCTGTACGGAGGTGAACGCAACGTGATCACCATCAACATGTCGGAGTTCCAGGAAGCCCACACCGTTTCCACCCTGAAGGGTTCCCCCCCGGGATACGTGGGCTATGGAGAGGGCGGGGTCCTTACGGAAGCCGTCCGCCGCAAGCCGTATTCGGTCGTCCTGCTCGACGAGGTAGAAAAAGCACATCCGGACGTGCTTGAGCTGTTCTTTCAGGTTTTCGATAAGGGCAGAATGGAAGACGGAGAAGGGCGTGAAATTGATTTCAAAAATACCATCATCCTGCTTACATCCAACGCCGCTACGGACGCGATGATGAAACTTTGTGCCGATCCGGAAACGATGCCCGGACCGGAAGGCATCGTTAAAGCCATCAAGCCGGAGCTGAATAAAATATTCAAACCGGCTTTCCTGGGGCGGCTGGTGATCATCCCCTATTACCCGATCGGTGATGAAGCGCTCAGGAAAATCATTGTGCTGAAACTCGAAAAGATCCAGAGGCGGATGCATGAGAACCACAAGATTGATATGCCATGCAGCGACGCGCTGATCGAGGAAATAGGGCGGCGCTGTACGGAAGTGGAAAGCGGCGCGCGCAATGTGGATAACATTTTAACCAACACACTATTGCCGGAAATATCACGTCAGTTGCTAACGCGCATCGCTGAGGGGCAGAGGCTCGAATCCATTCAGGTAGATGTCGGTCCTGACGGTGCGTTCGTGTATTCCTAGAAATTCTTAAATCATACTGCATGGAGGTCGCGTATGTCTCTCGAAGAAAACAGCTATCTTTATATCAACAGCAAACTGGGCCCGGATAAACTGCTGCTGGAATCCTTCACCGGCAGCGAGGGCATCTCGCGACTTTTCAGCTTCAATCTCGAGCTGCTTTCGAAAAAGGAAAAGGAGCCGATTCATTTCGAGAAAATTCTGGGCACCGAAATTTCCTTCGGTGTGAATGGTTCGGAACCGGGTGATCCTGCGCGATGCATCCACGGTATTGTTACTGCGTTCACCCGCCTTTCGGACACGCCATACTTTTCCCGTTATCGAGCCACTGTGGCCCCCAAACTCTGGCTTGCTACCAAGAAACAGAACTGCCGGATTTTTCAAAACCTCGCCATCCCCGACATTCTCAAGAAGCTTCTTGAGGGAATGGACGTTGCGTGGGAGCTGCAGGGCAATTACAAATCCCGCGAATACTGTGTGCAATATCGCGAAACGGACTTCAACTTTCTTTCTCGGATTATGGAAGAGGAAGGCATCTTCTATTTTTTCAGGCACTCGGAAGAAGCGCACAAGCTCGTCATATCCGACAGCAAGGCCTCTCACCGTGAAATATCGGATCAAGCGTCTCTGATCTACGACAGTGTGGCCGGCGGCTTGCGGGATGAATATCGCATATCCAGCTGGGTCAAAACGCAGGAGCTGGGCTCAGGCACATGCAGCCTGCAGGATTACAGCTTCGAGAATCCGAAGGCCAATCTGTATGCCACCCAGCCCATTCGGCAACGCGCGATGGTGGGAAAGGTGAACCATGTTCTCAAGCTCGACGCCAACGAGAAGCTCGAGATCTACGATTATCCCGGACGTTACGTGGACAAGGGACAAGGCGCGGATATCGCCAAACACGCCATGGAACAAATGGAGTTGAACCAGTTTGTTATTCAAGGTGAAAGCAATGTCCATATTCTCACTCCAGGCTATCGTTTCGACTTGACAAGGAATGCCGATGCCGACGGCTCGTACGTCCTGACATCGGTAGAGCACACGGCTTATGAGGGGGGCTTTCAATCGGGAGACGACGTCGGTCAGAATAAGTATTCCAATAAGTTTGATGCCATTCCTTTTGATCTGGCGTACCGCCCACCCCTTACTGCGGACAAACCTCACGTATGGGGTTGCCAGACTGCTGTGGTTGTGGGGCCTTCGGGTGAAGAAATCTATGTGGACAAGTACGGGCGCGTGAAAGTCCATTTCCACTGGGATCGTGAAAATCAGCGCGACCAGTCCAGCTCCTGCTGGATTCGCGTGGCGACTCCCTGGGCGGGCCAGAACTGGGGTGCGATTCACCTCCCCCGAATCGGTCAGGAGGTGGTGGTCGATTTTCTGGAGGGCGATCCGGATCGCCCCATCATTATGGGCAGCGTCTACAACGCCGCGAATATGCCGCCCTACACACTGCCGGCGAACAAAACTCAGAGCGGAATCATTACCGAGAGTTCGCAGGGAGCGAACGGCTACAATCAGATCCGTTTTGAAGATAAGCAAGGGAGTGAAGAGATACTCATTCATGCGCAAAAGGACATGAGCACAACCGCAGAGAATGATGTAACTCTCGAGGTCAAAAATAACCGAAAGACTACCATAAAGGCGGACGACCAGACCACGGTCGGGAAAAAGATGAATTTAACGGTTCAGGCAGATCGCACCACGAAGATTAGTGGAAAAGATTCCGTAACCGTCAACAAGGATTCAAGCGCAACCGTCCTGGGCTCTGAATCGTGCACAATTGCAAAGAGCCGCACTATCAAGGTCGCATCTTCGGATACGCTGACAGTGGGTGGATCGATCAGCATCACGGCCGCCGGCGGGTTGACGATTACGGCTCCCAAAATCACTCTGAACACCGCTATGGTCCAGGTGTCCGGCGCCGTGCAGTGCGTCAATCTGATAGCGTCGGCGGGGGTGGTTTCGCCCGTTTATACTCCGGGCGCAGGAAACACGATGTGATGAATCAGCCGGCAGATTTTGACCAGCAGCTCACAGATCCACGCAGCGAAGTGCGGGAGGCCGCGCTGTCTGCGCTCTTGCTTTCGGAAGAGGATCCCTTGCCCCATCTCAAAGCGATCGCCACCTGCGTGCGTGATACCTCAGACTCTTTGCGCATCCCCGCGCTGATACTGCTGGCGCGAATTGGTGTTCCTGCAGCGGATTATCTCCTCGCGGCACTCGATCCGCAGCAACCGGAAAACATCCGAACGATTGCAGCCTCCATCATTGCAGGAATCGGTCCCCCGGCGGCTTCATCGGTGCGTGAACTCTGCCGCTGCCTGACCTCGGCGGATGAGAACCTGCGCAATGCAGCCGCGATCGCGCTGGCCAGGATCGGTGAATCCGCGGTACCGTCTCTGCGCGTTATGCTTCAATTCCAGAATCAAGAAACCGTGGAAGCGGCTGTCGGATCTCTTGCCATGATCGGGCGTCCTGCAGAAGCCTGCGTCCCTGAACTGGAGGCGCTTGCCGCAAGATCCCCTTTAAGTCTTCAGTTGGCTTGCGCTGAAGCTCTTATTTGTATCACGGGGCAGTCAGAGCGCGGACTTCCTCTCCTTTTAAAACTCCTGGAACACTCGGATCCGTCGCTCCGGAAAACAGTGGCCGAGAGAATAGCAGGATTGGGCGAGACCGGACATTCCGCAATTCCCGATCTTCTCCGACGCGCCGTCGACTCCGATGAAGGCGTCCGCGCCGCGGCCGTACTGACATTGGGCCGCATCCGAGCGCCGCATTCCCGGATAATATCTGATGTTACAGAGCGCTTGACGGATGCGTCTCCGGAAGTCCGCTACGCAGCGGCAGTCGTTCTGTCAGGCTATGGTGCAGATGCCGGCCCCGCATTGACAGCGTTACGTCACTGTCTGCGGGATCCAGAAGAAAAAGTCGCGAATTGCGCTGCAGGGGCTATCCGGATGATCGAGGCTCCGGGTTAACAGACAAATTTGCACGGATCTACAAAGTGCAGCTTTAAATACCCTATTAATTGATTATATTGCTCACCTGAAACGTGTACATTTTGCCCACCTTCCCCCCCGCCGGCGCGCCGGCGGCGGGGCTGTTCGGAAGAAATCCGTATTCTCCCGCTTCCAGTTTCTTCAGCTTCACGGAGAAAGTCCGATCGGCAGCTTTGGTTCCCTCGAACTCAACGGCGTCCTTTTCAGCGCCTTCGGTAGAGCTGAAAAGGCCGCCTGAAACTATTTGGAATTTACGGTCATTCCGTTCTATGCGCAAACGGATCAGCAGATATTCCTTAATATCCACCTCTTCCGGAGCGACAATAATGAATTCCAGAGGAGTCTTCACAACATTGCCGCTGTGAGCTCCCTCAATCCGCCCGTTCAAATCACCCTCCGCTATCCCTGCCGTGACTAAACGCCTGAACGTCCCACCTGTTTCCCAAATTACAAATTCGGGTTCGAACGGCACCCACTCCTTACCGCTTTTAACATAAACACCCGCATCGGTTGGGAATTCCGGTTCTTTCTCAGCGGCGGGTGTCTCCTTTGGGGAAGGCGGCGGCGTTTCCTCAAGCACCCTTCCGGGATCCAACATAACCTGCATCAAGCGGTCGCTGGCTCCGGCGTCCTTCAAAGCAACCATGCCTTGAACGGACAGATCAAAATTGTGCTGGCTCTCCCTGATTTTGGAAATAATCAAATCCTCGGTAATGCCGGCTGTGAGCAGCTGGATAACAGAATCGTTGGTAAGAATTTCATCGGCTCCCAACATCTCCATATAGATATCGATGCGTATAATCTGCGTATCCAGAACTTCAATGTCCGTTCTTGTGTATGGCTTGAATCCAGGGATTGAAACCGAAATCCGATATTTGCCTGTCGGCAACTGTGCGATTGTATAGGAGCCCGTCGCGCTGCTGGCAACCTGGTACTGGAGGCCCGTTTCGGTATTCCTGGCATCGATTCTGACGCCCGGCATCAAAGCGCCTGCGGAATCGGTGATCGTTCCTGTGATAGCCCCACTATTGTTCTGGGCAAAAAATGCACTCTCGGCGAGGAGAAAAGAAATCAACACGATCAGGAATCGACGCATGAGATATATCCTCCCTCTAGGATGATCTTTTTTAAATCCCCTCTGATGTTACTGAACCTGAGCTATTCGCTCATTATAGCGTTAAAACTTTCCGATTTGAAACTCGAAAAACTGAGACCGAAACCTCCTATTCGACAAGGCTCCAGCGGATCGTAATGGAGGAATATATCCGGTTTCCACTGTATAGGATGATCTGACTCCAGCCGTTAGCATCGCTTGGCAACTGACGAACGATCAAGCCCTCGGGCTCTAGAGTGATTCTGATCGGTTTTCCGGGAAATTTTCCAACAATGCTTCCTATGGAAGCTCCCTGTACGGAGATGACCAGAATCGAGTTCCGCCCCAATTTCCCCGACCATGTCAGGACACCTGAGGTTGGCGGCAACGATGCGTCGGTATTTTCGGGCTGTTTTTCCCCTGAAAGGGAATCTTCCGTTACTGCAACTCCAGTCACACCAGGCCGAGACGGTGCAGTATCCTTTGAAGCAGCTTTGACCGTACTGAGTTGAGACTGTGCAGCTTCCTTTGAAGCGGCTTTGACGGCATCAGGCTGAGACGGTGCAGTTTCCTTTGCGGCAGCTTTGACCGTATCAGGCTGAGACGGCGAGGCTGACTTTGCTATGGCTTTCTGCACTTCCTTTTGCTTCACTCTCGCCCCGGGAGACGCTTCCTTATTTTCATCCGGCAAGGCGGCAGTGCTTTGAGGGGGAGGTAACCGGGTGTTATTTCGAGTTAGATCCGTCTGGGAAGGCGGCGGCTGTTGCGCTGTGTGGGCTTCAGGATTCGCAGCTTCATTAAACGGTTCAGATGGAGGCGCAGCCTCGGCGATTTCTTCGCTCGGCGTGGGGGCAATATTGAGGTCCCCGCTTCGAACAGAGGCGGCCGGTTTTTGGTCTGCCTTGAATGCAAATATTACGATCAGCACCAGCGCCAGGAAAACAAGACCGGCCGTTCCCATCCATAACAATTTTCTTCTCGGCGCTCCAGCCGCGCTTTCCGGAAGAACTGAAGGAGATTGAAAATCCGGCTTTTGGGCCCTGTCTTCCTGTGCTTCTGAGGATGGCGTTGTCCGGGATGCCGCATGGGGTACGTTTCCTTGTCCAAATCTCGATCCTTCATGCGGCGCTCCGGCGGCCGTATCCATGCCTCCCGATTCGCTCGCGGCGAGAACTTCTTCCAGTCCGCGCACAAAGTCGCTGCAGGTTGGGAAGCGCAACTGCGGGTCTTTGGATAAAGCCCGCTTGAACACGGGCTGGAGTGCCGGACTCATCCCGGCGCTTTCATATTCCGGCTCCTCCCACAGGATCTTTGTAAGCAGAGCCGTGAGCGTCGGCCCTTCAAACGGCAGTCTCCCTGTCACTATCCGAAACGCCACTACAGCGAGAGAGAACTGGTCGGCGCGTCCGTCCACAATCCGGCCCTGCGCCTGTTCGGGAGACATGTAACTTGGGGTGCCTATAACGAATCCGGACTGAGTCAGCGAAGTTGATTCGCTCAGCTTGGCTATGCCGAAGTCCGCAATTTTTACGGCGCCGTCCCTGCACACCATGATGTTCGACGGCTTGATGTCCCTGTGAATAATACCTTTGCCGTGGGCATAGTCGATCGCGACAGCGGTCCCCCACAGTATCGGAAGATATGTCTCCGGGTGTTTTAGAACGTCGGAAGCAATCATTTCTTCCACGCTCCTGCCGTCAACATACTCCATGACGATGTAGGCTTCTTCTCCCTGCTCTCCAACGTCGTAGATTGTAACAATGCTCGAATGAGACAGAACGCCTGCGGCCTGGGCTTCACGATGAAGCCTTTGAACCAGCAGCGCACGGTTCTCTCCCCCCTCTGCAGCCGCGAGCCGGATAGTCTTTATGGCAACAGTGCGCCCGATAAGAGGATCTTCGGCAGCGTACACTACACCCATGGCCCCGTGCCCTAATTCATTCAACACATTGTATCTGCCTATCTTTATCACGATTGTATTATTATACGCCGAATTTCTTTATTTACAGCAGGTTATGTTAAAAAGCCCTACCTAGGCCTTCCCGAGAGTTTCGAGAACTCGGGCGGGCGTAATCGGGTAGCTTTCAACCCATTTGCCGATGGCGTTGTGGACGGCCGGGGAAATCAGGGCGGGAACGACAGTGGCGATGTCTTCGGCGATCCCGACGATGCCGTACGGACCGTACCCCATGCCTGTTTCGACAAGATGGGTGTCCACGGACCCGATATCCTCAAAGGTCGCGATTTTATAGTCGAGAAGATTGCCGTTGAGCATTACGCCCGTAGCCTCGTCGTGGATTACTTCCTCGCTTCTTCCTCTTCCGACCGCCATGTAGGTGCCGCCGTACTGCTGCCCTTCGCACCCCTCCCAGCTGATGACTTTGCCGACATCGTTGACATTGACCACTCGGGTGACTTCGACTTCACCCGTGTCGGTGTCCACCTCCACCTCCATGAAATGGGCCTGCCGGCAGAGGCGCAGCCGCTTGCTGGCATAGGCTCCGTGCTGCACCTGGTAGCCGTAGGCGAACAGCGGCTCCGAAAAATTGCTCCGGTCCGCGCCCTTGCCCATTTCGGACGTCCACGCCAGCGGCCCTTCATATCCCATGGGCATAACGAGCTGCGCGATGGTTTTTCGAACGGACGGGTCTTTTTTCACGAATATGACGCTGTCCTTGATGTCCAAATCCTCCGGCTTCATGCCCGGGAAAGCCGGGGGAAAACTGCCCCGGGAGCTTTGTCCCAGCGGCTTGGTCGCCACTTCGAGGATCTGCCGCCTGAGAATCCGTGCGGCGTTCCGGACGGCGAATCCGTTTACGGACATGTTGGTCGAGGAATCCGGAGTCATGGTAAAGAAACCGGGATCGATCTGCGGCCGGTAATACACGTCTTCGACCTTCATTCCAAGTTCGTCTGCCGCGATCTGGCAATAGGCCGTTTCGGCATTCACCCCGATGTCGCATCGCATCGCGAGTATGCTCGCGGTTCCGTCCTGCCGCTCGATGCGGATGGCGATCTCGCCGGTGCCGGCCGAATCCTCCCACTCGTGGGTCCAGGTAAAGGCCAGCCCGTGCATCCTGCCGTTCTCAAGACGCTTTGTTCCGGGCGGATGCCAGTTCCTGTCCCAATCGACCGCAGCCTTTCCCTTTTCGATGCATTCCCGCAGGCTGTCCCGCACCGGGAATCCCATCTCGGCCTTGCGCTCGTTGAGCCACACCATGTCGTGCCCCTCGGCGCCGTCGTTTTTCAGCGCCACCTCGAGCGGGTCCATCCCGAGCGCTTCGGCAACCCGTTCGAAAATCAGGGTGAGCGTCATGCAGTTCGCGTTCTGCTCGCAGCGGGTGGGAACGTTCGGCCCCTTGTTGACCTGCATCACCTCGAGCTTTCCGTGTATATTCGGGATACAGGTGTTCTCGGTCAGATGATGGAACGCGCCGAAAACGGGAAACCACTGGTTGGCCAGCTGCGCCTTCCCCTCAACCGCTGTTATGGTGCCGTCATTCTTCGCGCCGACCTTGATAAAGTAGACGCCTTCGTCCATTTCACCGCCGTAGAAGTCCTCCCTGCGGCTGAAAATCCATTTGACCGGCTTCCCGGTCCGTTTGGACAGGATACCGGCGCAGTAATACGGTCCCATGTTCCAGGCACAGTGGCTCCATCCTCCGAAACTGGCGCCCTGGTAGGGACAGTGGAGCTGGATCCTGTTCATCGGCACTCCGCCGTACCAGGAAGCGACGGCCCGCTTGCCGACCTGGGGATGCTGCTGCTTGAGCCAAACTTCGGGATACTCGCCGTTCCAGTTGAAAACGCCGCAGGGGCGTTCCGGTCCCATCCACGTGGTAAGAATGCGCTCCGCCCGGAATTCGATGATCCTGTCCGCTTCGTCGAATCCCTTCGTTACATCTCCAAGCTCCTCCAGATCGAGGAACCCTTCGTTTATATAATTTCCTTCAGGGAAGGCCTCGGGTTGCGCCGGCGGCGCGTCTTCTTTCCTTGCCTCCTCGACGTCCAGGACAAAGGGTCGCTCTTCCCATTCCACCTCGATCAGCTTCAAGGCTTCGTCCGCGATATCTTCGGTATCGGCCGCCACAACCGCTCCGACCTCTTCCCCCTGAAAATATGCTTTGTCGGACAGCACGGTGAGTTCGTTGGGCACATGCCCGCCCAGGTTGGCGGTTTCGGGCATTTCGGGATCGTCATACCGCAGCACCGCGCGCACGCCCGGATAGGCCTCGGCGCGGCTGGTATCCATGGACTGGATCCTGGCATGGGCATATGGGGATGTCAGAAATTTGGCGTAAAGCATCCCGTGCAGCTTCATATCGATCGTATAGACCGCCCTGCCGCTGGCCTTCTCGTATCCGTCCAACCGGCGGACCCCGCGCTTGCCGATATAGGAGTAATCCCCCAGGGGATACCGGTCGGACTTCATGTTGTCCAGCAATTCGTTGATTTTTTTTATTTCTTCATTCATGGCCGTCCCAAATCTATTTTCTTATAACAGTGAAGTCTTTGGAGTGCGGCACCAGGGTGCCGCACTCCAAATCGGCTCCCTACTAAGTTTTTCTACACGTAAGAATCGATCTGCAGACCAGCGTGCGGGCGATTTGAACCATATACCGGTTGCGCTCCATAGGTTTGGCGTCCGCTACGGCCGCATCCGCAGCCTCTTCGGCCGATGCTTCATCGATTATCCTGCCCTTAAGCCCTTCTTCCGCATGGACGGCGCGGTAGGGCTTGACGTATACCGCATTGAGGCAGATCCGGGCCGATTCGACTTTTCCGGAGGCGGCGGTGATGCTCGCAGCGCAGTTGACGATAGGAAAGTCGATCGATTTGCGGATGGCAACTTTCAGAAAAGTGCTGCGCGAACCTTTCGGAGGCTTCGGGACACGGATTTCCGTAACGATCTCGTCGCCGTCCAGTATCGTGCTTTTTTGCACATCGACCAGGAAGAAATCGTCGATCCCGACGGTTCGCCTGGACGTGACGATTTCGGCATTCAGGGCGACCAGCGCCGGCGCCGTATCGCCGGGATGCACGGCGTAGCAGCCTTCCTCCACGCTGCCGCCGAAAATCGAATGGTACCGGTTGTCGCCTTCGATGGCATAGCACCGCCCGCCCCCTTTTCTGAGGCAGGGGAAGCGGTTGTTCGGATTCCGGTAATACCAGCAGCGGATATCCTGGCACAGGTTGCCCCCGATCGTACCCATTGCCCGGAGGTGGGGCGATGCTGTGCGCCCGGCGGCCTGGGCCAGGGCCGGATACCGGCTTTGAATCATGGGATTGTCTGCTATATCTTCCAGGGTCGCCAGGGCGCCGATCCGCAGATGTCCCTTTTCTTCCCGAACGGCATCCAGCCCCGGGATCGTCTTAATATTTATGAGAGCTTCGGGATACCGTGGGAGGATTTCATCCTTCATCTTTCCCAGCAGGTCGGTGCCTCCGGCGATGACGCAGGCTTTGTCGCCGTATCTCCGGAGCGCAGCAACCGCTTCGTCCACCGTCCGCGCGTTGATGTGTTTGAACTTTCTCATCAAATCCTCACAAATAATTTTTTGGAGTGCGGCAGCAAGCTGCCGCACTCCAAGGAAGCCGTCGATTAATCAATTCCCGGCAGACTGTTTCTTTGCCGCCGCCATGATCGCCTTCGGATGCTGTGGATAGGTGCCGCAGCGGCAGAGATTGCCGCCGAGGGCGGCGCGGATTTCCTTTTCGCCCGGGTTGGGATTCCTGTCAAGCAGGGCCTTTGCCGTAACGACGAATCCGGGCGTGCAGTACCCGCACTGCATGCAATGGTGCTTGACGTATTCCTCAATCAGCGGGTGATCGGCTGCCGCGATCCCCTCGACCGTTTCCACCGCTTTCCCGTCGCATTCCAGGGCAAGCGTCATGCACGAAAGAATTGCCTTTCCGTTCAGGATGACCGTACAGGACCCGCAGGCGCCCTGGTCGCACATCAGCTTGGTTCCGGTCAGGCCGAGGCGGTCGTGAATCAGGTAATGCAGCGTCCACTCCGGTTCCGCCTGCATCGTATATTTCTGGCCGTTGACCGTGATGTGAATCGTTCCCTCGGGTTCGGGAAGCGGCTCCTCTTTATGGACCTCAAGGACATGCGCCTTAATGGCCTCGTACGAC
>JAFGTD010000286.1 GCA_016934295.1 Acidobacteriota bacterium | reverse complement strand
TGGGGGAAGCGCGGGCCAGAATCGCCGCCCTGATCCACGGCAGCGGCATCAGCGCCCGCACCGGCGGCTATGGGGGCGTATTCGGGGCAAAAAACCTCAAGGCCATAAGCGTGACGGGTACGGGAAGCGTGGAGGTGGCGGATCCCGGGGGAGTTGTGGATGCAAGACTCTGGCACGCGCAAACCTACCCCGGGGGAAGGACTCCGGACCCGGGCACCGCTGCGTGCATGCCCTGCATGAACAACGACCGGAAAAGAAATTCCTATTACGGCGGCGAGTCCATGTGCACCGATACGCTGTGGTTCTACGGCAAGAGCCAGGACATTCAAATGAAGGGCGCGGACGTCATCATGCGGTGGGGAATCAGCGCCTGGGGCGCACGATTCGAAAGCATTTTCAGGGAGGACATTCCCGGAGCGCCGGCGCTTTTCAGGAAACAGGTGCCGCTGGAGCCCGGGCTGGGATGGTACATCAAATACCTTTACGATCTGGGAGTGCTGGGCCCGGACAAGGAGATAGATTCGGATCCGCTTCCGATGGACCAGTGGAATGAACTGATCTTCCGCGAGGCGCTGTGCGATGCCATCGCCTCACGGAAAGGGATCGGCGACACTCTGGCCGAAGGCACGCTGGAAGCCGCGAAGAAGTGGGGGAGACTGGAAGAGGATATGAACTCCGGTGCCCTGCGCTTTCCGGCCTGGGGCAGCCTGTTTCACTGGACGCTGCCCTGCATCGAATGGGCCTACGGCTGCCTGCTGGGAGCCGGGGATCCCACGTGGCATGCATACTTCGCGCTGGGTTCCGGCTCGATGGGCGGCGGCGGCCATCCCTATACGCTCGAACAGCTTCTGGAAATCATGGCTTCCAAGGTTATTCCCTACACCGGCGAGCCCTTGATGTTCAGCTATTCCTGGAAAGGCGAGGAAGCCGAAAAAACAGGCATATATTCCCGCTACAAAGCCAAACAGATCGCGTGGGCCCGGCACTACGCCGGATTCTGGAATGAATCGATGGCATTCTGCGAAACCCAGCTTCCGAACTTCGTCAACAGGGCCAGGCCGGATTACCTGGGCTCCAGTCCCGATACGGAGATGCGCTACTACCGGGCGGTTACAGGGAGAAAAGAATCCTTTGCCGAGACGATGGAGACCGGCAGGAAAATATGGAACCTGGAGCGGGCGATCCGGGTAGCGCAGGGAAGGCACAGGGACCAGGAAAAGTTCGCGCCGTTCATGCACATGCCCGGGGCTTCCTACATCACGATGACCGGTGGCGTCCCGGTCTACGAAAATGGAAAATGGAGCTGGCAGACCTTGCTGGACATGTATCTGGACAAGGCAGGCGTGGAGCGGTTCAAGACCCATTTTTATGAATTGGAAGGGTGGAATGTCGATACGGGATGGCCGACAAGGAAGACTCTGGGTGAACTGGGCCTGGAGAAGGTTGCCGATACGATGGCGGGCAGGGGGAGAATAGGCGCTTGATTCCATTCAATTGTTTTCGGCGCATCAATGGAAACCGGTCCTCAGATCAAGCACACGTTGCTTTTTGTAACGATCTTGAATAGCATACTGTGGGATTCGATGAACGGAGTGCTTCGGCATATATGAATAACTGACAGGAGAAGAACGATGAAATCCAACAAAGACGACGAAAAAAATACCAGTCGCAGGGGATTTTTCCAGGAGATCACGGCGGGAACGGCGGGACTGGCAATAGCGGCGACAGCTATGAGCCAACTGGGCGTGACAAACGCGGCGGCAGCGCAGGGCGAAAAGAAGCCCAGAGCCGGGTACGGAGGAGCTGTAAGTGAAAGCGGGGACGGATCAAAGCAGGCCGCTTCGCCTTTTTTCAGGAATCCTCCGCCATGGCCCGAGGGAACGAATGGCCACATATATGACCATTTATTCAGCACAAAGCTCAGGGAAAACACCATTACGGACGTGGTTGCCGGGCCCCAGGCCTATTTCCGGGGAGACAGCGATCTGCCGGGAGCGAAAATCAACATGGGCTGGCAGATGTTCACGAAGCCCTACAAGCTGGAACTGGAATCGCATCACCACGATACCGACGAATACCTCTTTTTCCTCGGGGCGGAGCTGCCGGACCTCGTGGGCTCCTTCGACGGGGAAATTGAATATTTCATGGGTCCGGAATACGAGAGGCACATCATCACGAAGGCCACGGTTCTTTATATCCCCGCCGGGCTCGAGCATAACCCGTGCAACATCAAGAGGCTCACCAAACCGATGATGTTCAGCGCGCTTCAGCTGGCGCCCTTCTTCAACGGGGTCTATCAGACGATGGGCTATATGGCGATGAAGGGGATGAAAAAAATAGACTAGCGCTCCCAGCGGGAGTTCATGCGTTTCAGCGGATCTTTGAGTCTTCATATCACCACGAAGGCCCAAAGATCCGTTTCGGTCCGCATATTATTTTTCCGACGCCCCGTCGGAGTCTATAAAGATATATTTATTTCTCATGTCCTCCGGCACCAGGTCTCTCCTGGCGGTCTCAGCCAGCTTGGGGCCGTAGTGCGCCTGGATAAACAAAAACGGCCGGGTCACTTTGTGAATCGTGAACGGGCAGTGCACGGTATTTTCCGGAATATAGATCAAGGTCGACTTGTTGATGATATGTTTTTCCATTTCTTCGCCCATGTACAGCTCGAATTCCGCTCCCAGATCTCCCGGATTGTCCGGATCGGAGCCCAGCGCCACCAGCACCTCCGGAACAGGATGCGTGTGCGGCCCGTGCCCCAGTGTCTTGGTGGCCATTTCCCCCATCCACATGGCGGAAAAATAGTTGCATCCTTCTATGATGTCGTTGTCGGCAAAAGTGACGAACATGTTGCTGGCCCCGAAACCGATTTCCCTCTCGTCAGGAGTCAGTTCGTTAAGGAAGCACTTGCGGTATTTCGATCCCGATCCCTCCGATGCCGGTGAAGCGGGACTGTTCATTGCCGCGGCGATGCTCTCTTTCGTCGGCATAAAAGCCGCCGATAATACGCTTGCAAGGGCTATGCCGGCAGTGCCTCCGGTGATTTCCTTCACAAACCCACGCCGCGTCGTGCCTTTTTCAGTTTTTCGATCGGAACTCATGGCTGCTTCTCCTTTGCATTAAGTAATAATGGATTGCCGTTATTTTCATGCCGCGGGAGGCATGAAATCCGCAGGTCCGACAAGCTGCATATTCATTGCAAACAGCGCGTCGTCCATAGCCCGGGTATGGTCGCCCAGGATCATTATTTGATGGAGACCCGGGATATTCTGAAGAAAGCGGCCGGCATCCCGGATCTTCACATCCATGGTATTCGCGCAGACATTGAGCATGGCGCCCTTGCCTGGCTCCGCTTTATCCGTGTCCTTCACTTGGGATTGAATCCGCCCCGGCCATAGCATGAAGCTTTTCAAATCCTTGCTGAATCCGCCGGTGATGACCTTGCTTCCCAACGGGAATTCGACTTCCGGCACCGCCCCTCTCCCGGAACCGTGATAGTCATGCAGCCTGTACCGCATCGGCGCCGCTTCTGAGCCGTTCAGCCTCAACGGCGCGACACAGTGACTCAGGACAATCCTGGAATCCCGGGCGTCCATGGACATCAGGTTGCACATAAAGGACGGCTTCCGGCTGATTTCCTCCAGAAACATCGACGACAGCATTCCGCATACATCCGCTTCACAGGCGGCCGTTATCCCTTCATCCCTCAATCTTGCGAATGCCAGGCAGGGATATGGCAGCACCGGATTCGGGCTGAGGGTAAAGCCCAGGCAGTCGATCGAAACGGCGGCCAGGCCCTCCTTTTCAATAATGGAACGTAACAGGACGTACAGCCTGCATGCATCCAGGAGAGCCTCGTCCGAAACCCGGATGACTTCTACTGCCTCCTTTTTCCACCTCTCCATTTCCCTTCCGGCGGCCCGCGCGTCAACCTCTTTATAAAGAGAGGCCAGTTCAGCAATCGGCCGGTACTGTATCTTTACACCGGTGCGCCGGTAGACCCGGTCTTCGGTAAGGTTGTGGGCCGGTACGGTGGTTGAATCGAACGGTCTTCCATAAAGAACGGCCCGCCGGTCTTCGAGAATCCAGGGAGACGCCAAAAGCTTCACCCGTTCCAGCGCCTGATCCTGTGACAGGGCAAACGTGACATTGGCGCCGTTTGCCCGCAACGATGCCACAAGATTCGCATCAATGGGGATCAATTCAGGATTCGTGGAGAGAACGATTACGGGGATATCCAGATCCCCCATGGAGTCGTAGAGGCTTCCGAAGCTGAAAGTCATACGCGCCAGGCACAGGAAAAGAATATCCATGTTCTGTTCGTGAATAATCCGGATGATATCCTCCGGCTTTTGATAACTGACCTGGATCGAGGATACCTGGAGATCGGTTCCCGGGATCGATCTTATAGACTCAATAAAACTTTCATGTGCCTTCGGGTTGTCGCTGAGGAAGAGCAGTTTCTTTTTCATCCCGCCCTGCCGCGGTCTGGATGGACCTGCTGCATTCCCGCCTGCGGGGCGCGTCCCCGGGATAGCGGCCGCCACACCCGCCATCGTTGTTGTTTTCAGGAAGTCGCGCCTTCCCAAGTGGATTTCTTTATGATTTCCTCTGAGCACTTGAACCCCCCTCTTCGTTTTTATTCTCCGTCAACGACCGTTTCGCGTTACGGATTATACAATTATGTTCGGCTGATCCGTTACAGATAAGACGAAGACTGTATTGCGGTGCTTTTTTCATCAATGAGTTCATAAATAATTTTATGGGAAATACGTTGAATAATACGTATCCCGGTTTTGTTTATATCGATATACGTATGAACTCATAACCGTGAAGGTTCTGGGCTTTACGTACCCTTTCAGCCGGGAAGCCGTGGCTGGCAGGACAGGTAAAGCAGGATTTGCACGGGATCTGCAGATTCTGCACGGATTCCCATGTTTGGAGATTTTGGAAAATCGGATGCTGCTCCCCCAAATGCTGTAAATAATAGAGATAAAGCCGTCGCCCTTCATGCCTTCCCGAACGGGAATGGATATTGCCTGTTAGTGATTGCGTGGAGTTAAAAGCAACAATGTACGAATTAAAAAAATGGGGAGGAAAAGAGATGTTCATGCTGGTTATTCGAAAAATCTTTTGTATTGGAGTTTTGGCTGTCATGGCAGCGCCTGCTATGTCTCAGGGGCGGGCCGGATTCGGCGGTCCGCAGGCAAAAAACCGCGGAAACGGACTATGCGTATTAACATCGACGCCGCTTCAGGACCTTGATAATGCAGAGATAACGGGATTGATGCATATGCGGGAAGAGGAAAAAATTGCGCGGGATATTTATCAAACCCTGTATTCCACGTGGGGGGACAGGATTTTTCAGAGAATTTCCCAAAGCGAGCAGCAGCATATGAACGCGATTGGAGTGCTGCTGGATCGGTATGAATTGGAGGATCCTGTTGCAGGCAACGGCGTTGGGGAATTCAGCAGTGCCGAAATGCAGACGATGTACCGGGACCTTGTGGCTATGGGACAGCGGTCGCATATCGATGCATTAAAAGTCGGGGCCATGATAGAGGACCTGGACCTGTTCGATTTGAAGGAAGCCCTGGCCTTGACCGATAATGACGATATTACAATGGTGTATGAAAATCTGATGCGCGGATCGCAGAATCACATGCGTGCATTTGCCGGGCGACTGGAAACACTGGGAGAAAGCTACGCACCCCGGCATATAAGCGACCGGGAACTGGCCGAAATTCTTGCGTCCGGAAACGCTTCCGGCGCCGGATCGGCTGGAAGAGGCAGAAGAGCGCGACAGGGAATGTTCGGCAATGGTGTGCGCCAGAGAAGCGGAAACACTGTGACACAATAAATGGTTTAGAAGGAAAGAGGTTGATGAATCCATCGGCGCGCCTGCGGTTGCAGCAGGTGCGTTTTTTGGTCTTGAGCCATTCTCAATAAGGCATAATGAATGCGTTATAAAGGAATTCACGGGGAACAGGAATTTGGAAACATCTGTATCATATCGAAAAACGGTTGGTCTGATCCCGATTCGGGTGATTGTAATAAGTGTCGGCGTCGTTTGTCTCGGCCTTATAGGCAGTGCGGTTTTAAGCTTCACGACACTTACGAGATTGCATTTGTTGTATCTTTCCGGTCGCGGGACAGAGATTGCCCGGTCTGTTGAATCTGAGGCGCGCGGCGGCAGCAGGCGCAGAAATCCCGAGTTCTGGCAGTCCCTTCTGGAAGAGAAATATGCCGCCTATACGGATGTTGTTGCCTATCTGGCGCTGGTCGATGGAAACGGCCGGATTCTTGCCGCTGCCGGAAAGCCTCCATTCGGGTCCAATGGGGAGGAGGTATCCGGGGAAAGAAACGTGTTCCGTTTCGAACAGGCGCTGGAAAGAGCCCGAAGCAGTCGCGGAGAGGAGAGTCCGCCGATTGCCGGATGGCGCATTCGCATCGGCCTTTATTCCCTGGATGCGGATTTCATCCTGCGCCAGGCATGGATTCTTCTGGCGGTGACCGGATCGGCGGTTGTTGTCATGGTCGTTATGTCCCTGTATCTGATACGGATGCTTAACCGGTTCCTGGAGTTGAAGACGCGCGAGAGTGCCGAAGCCCACCTCAAATCTCTGGGTATCATGGCCGCATCCCTGGCCCATGAAATACGCAATCCCCTGGGTTCCATGAAAGGATTGACTCAGCTGGCTCAGGAGCAGCTGCCCCGGGCGCACGAGACACAGGCTCATTTATCCACGGTAGTCAGTGAGGCCGAACGTCTGGAGCGGCTGGTTTCGGATCTGCTCGATTTCGCCCGGCCGAAAGAGCCGCAGATCGGCGAATTCAGATTTAGGGATCTTGTAGCGGACATCCATGGCATGCTGCAGACCAGATTTGCCGCCTCGGATGTGGCTTTTCAATACGATTCCGTTGATGGCTCCATCGCCTTGAGATCGGATGCCGGAGGCATCCGGCAGGTTCTGCTGAATGTACTGATGAATGCGCTGGATGCAACCCCTGCAGGCGGCACCGTGACTTTAAGAATTCTGCAGGATAAAGGCGACGGCTTTATAACGATCGAGGTGGATGATACGGGAAGCGGTCTGGGTGGGAGGGATGCCGAGGATTTATTCGAACCCTTCGTTACCACCGGAACGCGGGGAACCGGTTTAGGATTGACGATTTCTCGAAAAGTCATTGAAAGCCTTAAAGGAACCCTTACTCTGACTGACAATCCTCAAGGGGGCATGCGCTGTACAATTCAATTGCCCACCGGCAATGAAAGAATGCCGGGCGACTAATACCCGGCTTTTTGAATGTTTGATCCGGGTGATTCTTTATGAAATATGCCATTCTTGTAGCAGACGACGAGCCGGGCCAGAGGCAGTTCATCAGCGGCGCGCTCAGGGACTACGAAATTATAACGGCAGCGAACGGAGAAGAGGCATCGCAGCTTCTTTTACATCGCAGTTTCAGCCTCGTTATAACCGATGAACGCATGCCTAAAATGAGCGGCATCGAGCTGATACGGTGGATGCACTCAAGGATGCCGGAAATACCGGTCATTGTATTGACGGCCTACGGATCGGTTGAGACTGCCGTGGAAGCCGTTAAAGCCGGGGCGGAAGAATATCTGACCAAGCCTTTAAAAAGTCCGGAAGAGCTGCGGCTGGTCGTGGAAAAGGTGCTGCACCGCCGCACTGTTCAGGATCGGAATCTTCTGCACCAGGAAGAAGTGGATGCGGCGTTTCCGCCGGATGTCATCGCCGAAAGCGAAAGCATGAAGCACGTCCTGGAACTGGCGGACAGGGTTGCCGAACAGTCCAGCACGGTTCTTCTGACGGGGGAATCGGGAACGGGAAAGGAAGTTTTAGCGCGATTTATTCACCGTCGCAGCCTCCGTCGGGAACAGGCGTTTGTAGCCATCAACTGCGCCGCTATAGCGGAAACACTGCTGGAGTCCGAGCTTTTCGGGCATGAGAAGGGAGCATTCACGGGAGCCGTACAGACACGGCGCGGCCGTTTCGAGTTTGCAAACGGCGGAACGTTGTTTCTGGATGAAGTCGCGGAAATGGGTGCGAATCTTCAGGCAAAATTTCTGCGGGTTCTGCAGGAACAGCAATTTGAGCGAATAGGCAGCGATCGGTCTATTACTGTGGATGTGCGCATTATTGCCGCTACGAATCAGAATCTTGCCCGGGCAATCGAAAACAATACTTTCCGGGAAGACCTTTTTTATCGACTCAGTGTATTTCCTATTGAGATACCGCCCCTGCGCGAACGGAGGGAGGATATTCTTCCGCTGGCGGAGTATTTCCTGAAGAACCTGTCGAGCCGCATGGGAATGCGGCCCCATGTTCTCAGCACGGAAGCAAAAGACCTGATGACCGCCTATGACTGGCCCGGGAATGCCCGCGAGCTTGCCAATGCGATCGAGCGGGCATTGATTGTATCCGGATCCGAAACGATCGAAAGGGAAGATCTGCCGTTGAAAACCGATTTGGATGCCTCTTCACCCGGGCACCCCGGATTGCTGGCGCAGGTAGAAAAGAAAGCGATCCTGGATGCGCTCAACCGGCATAAAGGGGATCGGCGGGCCGCATCGGACGAACTGGGGATCAGTCTCCGTACCCTTCAATACCGCCTGAAAGAATACGGCATCGCCGGCCGTTAGTTCCAACTAAACCCGCGGCCTCTGGCCGTGCGACCCTGGAAGGCTCCGCCGTTCAGGCGAACGTTGATGGTAGGAGCGCATCGGGGGTCGGAGTCTGAATCGGGTTCGCTATCGACATCGGGGATCTGCATATACGTTTGAAAAAACAGATTCTCTATTTTGCGATCGATTCCGATACCGAAAACAAGCACCGCTGCAGCGGACAGAGTCAAAATATGTTTTAAGCCTTTCATAATATTTTCTTAGTATTAGTGTTAAACTATTGCTAATAGATTCAAACTTTATTGGAGAATGCCTAAAGCCGGGCTTATAACTATTTCGTACATCGATGAAATAATTCA
This sequence comes from Acidobacteriota bacterium, assembly GCA_016934295.1. Lineage (GTDB taxonomy): Bacteria > Acidobacteriota > UBA6911 > UBA6911 > UBA6911 > UBA6911. The sequence goes on along the minus strand of JAFGTD010000286.1, from coordinate 9,867 downwards.
GGAAAAATTCTCCCGCCGATACACGTTGGAATTTAGAGGCTGCACTGGATCCGGTCCCATTTCAAAGATGCTTTTTCCCCATTATTGATTTTGGCAGGACTCAATGTGATGGCGGACAGGAAAAATTCCGATACCTTCCCGGATTTTCAAGCAGTCATTATTATTGTACTTGCACTGGTATATATAGGATTGGCCGCTTTTTTCAATATTTTTCTTCGCACGGGTATCATATACACCCATTTTGCATACATTCCTATTGTACTGGCCAGTATAAAGTGGGAGCGGAAAGGCGTCTTTATTGCACTGGTTTTGGCCTGTTCGAACCTCTTGTTTCATCTCTTTCGAGTGGGGACCAGCGATTTTTGGGATGATTTAGTGCGAATATTCTTTTTTCTGGTTGTTTCCCTTTGTGTGGGAATTTTAAGCGAGAAGGTGAGGACCGGACAACAGGCATTGCGCAGATCGGAAGCAAAATACAGGCATATTTTTGAGAGCTCCTTCAGCGGGATTGCCGTTTGCAGAGACGATACGATTTTACTCGCAAATGCCAGACTGCATGAAATTCTGGGATATCCGCAGCCTGAATTGATCGGATGTTCATTGCCGAAGTTAGTCCCTGAACCGGATAAGCCAATCTTACAAAAAGGTCTCGCAAAACTGATCCGGAATAAAGAATACGGCTCCCGTTTTGAATGCCGTTTGATACGGAAAAATGGAGTTGTGATCTGGTCCGACGCTGTCGTTACGGCGACACAGTACGAAAAAACTCCGGCTTTTTTGATCAACGTCAAGGATATAACCGGGGAAAAGAAAAGCGAAGAGGAGCGTCGTAAGCTTATCGAGGTCTCTCGACAACAACAGGAGCAATTAGTGCACTCTGTGCGGCTTGCGGAGATGGGAGAAATGGCGGCATCCGTGGCGCATGAATTGAATCAGCCCTTAACCGGAATCCGGACCTACGCCGATAATGCGGCTTATATGATTGATGAGAGCGCAGGCAGCCTCGATGAAATCAGGGAGAACCTCACCCTCATATCGAAACAGGTGGACCGGGCAAAGAAGATCATCAATCAGATGCGCGAACTAACGCGTAAAACCGATTTGAGCTTTGAACCTCTCGACATCAACGGATCGGTTCGGGAAATCGTAGAGTTCCTGAAGCCTCAACTGGAATTATCACGGATAGAAGTGCTGATGAATTTATCCCCCGATCTGCCGAGGATTATGGGGGACCAGGTCAGGCTGGAACAGGTCTTTCTGAATCTGATCACCAATGCAAGACGGGCCATGGAAGAGTCTGAGGAGCGACGCCTCAAAATCAGGTCATTTCTAGAGGATGGGGTTCATGGTTCCGTCGTCATAGAAATACAGGATACGGGAAAAGGCTTCGCCAAGGATACGGGAGAAAAGTTTTTCATGCCGTTCTACACGACAAAGAAGGCCGGTGAGGGGACCGGTCTGGGATTGCCTATAGCTTTGAAGATTATTGAGGCGCACAATGGCAGTATCGAAGCATCCGGGATTCCGGGACAAGGTGCGAAATTTGTAGTGAAGTTGCCTCGGCGCAAGGAGCCTGGGAATTTACCCTGATTCCGTTTGCCGAAGTGAACATCCTATAAAGGTGCTTCCGGGAAATGGTTAAATCCAGACAATCCAATAACGGGAATGTAGCCGTAATAGACGACGATGAAGCAACAAGGCGGTCTTTCAGTCAAATGCTGAGACTTCGCGGATACGATGTGGAGGCATTCTCTTCAGCCGAGGCCGCCTTGAACTCACCCGGGTCGGTTGCTGTGGACTGCATTATCTCGGATGTAAAAATGCCGGGAATGGACGGCGAACAGTTCCTTTTGAAGATGAAGACCGAAAAAATTCCGCCCCCTGTTATCATGATTACGGGCCACGGTGATATTTCCATGGCTGTCCGCTGCCTGAAAGCCGGCGCGTATGATTTTATAGAAAAGCCGTTCGATAATGAAATAATGCTGGCAACTGTTGCACGATCCGTGGAAACAAGCCGGTTGCGACGGGATAGTGCGGATCTGCGCCGGCGGATTCAAGACTTTTCTTCCGAGGAAGAAGGGCGTTTCGGGATGGTGGGCAGAAGCGCTTCCATGCAGGATCTTTACACCCGGATTGAAACCGTTTCAAAATCCGATGCTCCGGTCCTCATTTTCGGTGAAACGGGATCGGGGAAAGAACTGGTTGCCAGAGCCATCCATGCGGGCAGTGCAAGATCCGGAGGTCCCTTCGTTCCGATAAATGTGGGCGCTCTTCCCGAGACTATGGTAGAGAGCGAATTGTTCGGACACAGCCGCGGCGCATTCACAGGCGCGGAGTCGGAAAGAGACGGGCTGCTCGTAACCGCTTCCGGGGGAACCCTGCTGCTGGATGAAATTGAAACCATCTCGGAAAAAACTCAAATTCAGCTTCTTCGTGTCCTTGAAGACGGGATGGTCCAGCCATTGGGCAGGGATAAACCGGAAAAAGTCGATGTCCGCCTGCTGATCACGACTAAACAAAATCTGAGAGACCTGGTGAATAAAAATTACCTCCGTGAAGATTTTTACCACAGGATAGCCGTGCTCCAGATACGGATCCCTCCGCTCAGGGAAAGAGCGGATGATATCCCCTTACTGGTTTCGTACTTCATAAAAAAGGCATCCACGATTGAAGGTGTTCCTGTTCCCAAGATACCGGAAAACAGCCTCGCAGCAATGCTGCGCTATTCCTGGCCGGGAAATGTCCGCGAATTGATAAATTCCGTCAGGCGAATGGTCATTACGGCGCACAACGGCGTAATCGGTTCCTTCTCAGACGATGCAATACCGGCAGCCGATCACCTTCTATCCCTGCCATCCTCACACGGGCTGTTGCGTACGGAATTGGAAAAAACTGAAAAAAATATTGTCCGTGCCGCTCTGGCCGAGCATGCAGGCGAGATCAATGCAACCTGCCAGGCCCTGGGCATATCGAGAAGGTCTCTATACGACCGGATGATAAAATATCGACTCCGCAAGGAAAACTTTAAAGCATGAATGAATCCGCATTCGTTTAAGCCTCCTCGCTACGAACCCTTGTAAGAAATGCGGATTATATGTGCGCTTATCACCCATGTGCAATTCCTGCCCAACGGTCGTATCCAATTAATTATAGGGATGTTGCCAAAAAGATACAGACGGCAGGAGCACTATTCGTGCGCGACAAGCACAAAACATCCCTATCCGGCCGTCCCGGCGATCAGATCCTAAGTATCTGATTTGAATCCGCTAGCGCCATTTTTGCTTTTCCCTCTCTCCCTGGTTCGAAAGTTGCTTTTATGGAATCAGTACCTGTTTAAATCAAGCTCCAAGCATTCTCCAGCAGGCAGGCAAACGACCTTTTCACGCGGAATTCCTGTGTTGCAATTAGGTTGGATAACGAAATGTGGAGACACCGGATCGGGGGATACAACAAATGTTCGGTTTATCTCTCCATATCCTGGATTTGATCGAGCATTTCATCCAGGCGCACGTTTCAGCCCTTTCGGTTGCCGTTGAATGCGATCGCGCGAACGGGATTCTGAAAATCCTGTTAAAGGACAACAGCACCGGTGTTGCCTCTGTTTCCGATGCGGCAAAAGGCAGTCCTTTGAAACACATGAAAAATTCCAGCCGGGAGATTGACCTGAAACGGCTGAACGATACGGCCTCAAAAACCGACGGCATTTTCAAAATCGGGAAGGGAGAAGTGGGCGAAGCCATCGTTACCGGAACGGTCAAGCTTGATTCCATCAAAGGAGATATCCATGACGATCTGGCCGTTATGCTGTCTTCGATTGTATGCACCAATCCCGATCTTGACCTGACATTTGAATTCCGTATTTGTGAAGAAAACTGTTCCATGCGCGTTTCAGATATTAAGAACAGGCTTCCTCCCGAAAAAAGCGGAGGGCTGACTCTTGCACGGGCCGTGCAGGAGAAAATCAAAGCGGAACTCGAGGTCTTTAAAGAATTTCAGGAAAGGAGGTCCATCCTGAATTTTACTGTTTGCCCTTTTTGTTCCTGTGGATGTCAGGCCATCCCCAGAAAGTCCGTTCAGGGCAACCTGACGGGGCTGGTTCCATCGCGCCGCCATCCGGTATCCGCAGGCAGTTTGTGTATCCGCGGATGGAATTCCGTCGATTATATATACCACCCCGACCGGATAGACGCTCCCATGATCAAGAAAGATGGAGGTCAAATACGATGTACATGGAAAGAAGCACTGGAGACGGCGGCGGAGGATCTAAAGAATGTTCTACATAAATGGGGGCCCGACAGCATAGGCTTTATCGGTTCTCCCCGCTGTTCGAATGAAGACAATTACCTGCTCATGAAAATGGCCCGCCAGGTTGTCGGCACCGGGAATATCGATACCGGCAGCAGACTTACGTATTCCCCGATTTTTGAGGCGTTGTATGACAGTTATGGAATCGGAGCGTCGACAACATCCCTGGAAAACGTGTCGGAAGCGGAACTGATCCTGTTGGTCGGCGCCGATGTCACCGGCTGTTCCCCAAAGGCGGCTTCCAGAATATTTCAGGCGCTGAATCGAAAAGCCACGCTAATCGTTGTTGATCCACGTTGCACTAAAATAGCAAAACAGGCCACACATCACTGGAAGATACGCCCCGGCAGCGACGCTTACTGGATAAGCGGGATGATCTCTTATCTCATCAAGGAGAATAAGGTCCGTGCGGATCTTCTCGGCGGGGAAAATGCCGGCTTCATGGAACTGAAGAAAGAGGCCGGATTATTTCCAATGTCCCTTGCAGAGACAAAAACCTGGATTCCCGAGGACTCATTGAGAATGGCGGCGGATCTTCTCGCCTCCGTGAAGAAAGCGGTCTTTATTCTCGGCGACGGCATAGGCAGTTTCGATGAAATGAAAAAAACGGTTTACGGGTTGGCCAATCTGGCTTTTATTACCGGCCACGGCGGACGAAACGGCTCCGGAATCCTGGTTGTGGGCGGTGAAAATAATACTCAGGGAGCCTGGGACATGGGCGCGCTTCCGGATCGCCTGCCCGGCGGAATTCCGATTGCCGGATGCGATGTGGAAACCCGGGCCCGGCTTAATTTTAGGATGCCTCCCACTGTCGGACAGGACTATCGGCAGATCCTGCATGGAGTTATGTCCGGGGACATCCGGGCATTGTACGTCATGGGAGAAAATCTCCTTGCATTTCATGAAGAAGACAAGGCTTTCTCAGATGCCCTTGGACGGCTTGAACTGCTGGTCGTTCAGGAAATATTCTCCAATCCCCTTACCGCGATGGCTACGGTTGTATTCCCCGCCTCGGCTCCTTACGAACGGGCGGGAACCGTTACTAATTTGGAACGACGCGTACAGCGATTTCAGCCTATCGTAAAATCCAGGGGCGATACCCGACCCGATTGGGAAATTATCTACAACCTTTCAAAAGCGATGGGAGCCGGTTTCACTTATCGGACGGTCTGGGACGTAAATGCAGAAATTGCATCCTGCGTACCCTTCTATGAGGGACTGAACCCGAGATTGCCGGCAAACGACGAGAATGGATTTCTCTGGCCGAAATCCGCCAAAAACGAAAACAGTCAACCCCGGCTGCGACAGAATTGGGAGGGAACGATTCACGGCTCATACCCTCAGGAAGGATATGGAGAGGAAACGGATGAAGAATTCCCCGTTGTACTGATTCTTGGACGACTGCCTTCCTTCTGGAACACGGGAACCCGGTCTTCGCGCTGCCCGCTGCTCCACCGGGAAGAGAACCGTTCCCATCTCCAATTGCATCCCTACGACGCCAACAGGTTTCAGGTTCGGGAGGGGGAGAAGGTGCGTATCATCCACCGCTCCGGAATTATTCATACATCAGCAGTCCTGAAGGAAGACCTTCCAGCCGGTGTGGCGTTTCTTGCATTACATAGTGTAGACGGACGATTTGCCCCGACAGGAGTACGCCGTATCCCGATATGGGTAGAGTCATGATGAATGTTTGCAGTGAACAAGATTCCTATCTCCGGACTGGGGGAGGACCGGACGATTAAGGAAAAGCATATGATTTCGACTATCCTCAAAGATGATTTTTTTACGGTCCTCCGCGGTCTTGCGAAAACTTCACGAATGATCGCACCCGTTATGCTGTCCAATGGCGAACTGCTCTACGACCGCATTCAATGCATCGAAGATGTCTCCCTGCAGCCCGGGATTCCCATTATGAGCGCCAAAGAATTTTTCTTCTCCAGTTGCGAGGAACTTTTCCGGTTCAAGCGGATCGGAACGGATGCAATTGATTTTGTCCAGCCTGAAGAAGCGGAAGCATGCGTATTCCTCGGGATCCGATCCTGCGATCTAAATGGAGTCCGGTACCTGGAAAGATTCTACAAAAGAAAATTCAATGACACGACGGTAACGAAGAAAATTGAAAAGACTGTTTTTATCTCCCTGGGATGCCTGGATCCCGGGGAACAATGTTTTTGCGCATGCTGCGACAGCGGGCCGTTCCTGTCAGACGGATTTGATGCTCAATTGACCGATCTCGACAACAGGTGGATGGTCGAAATCGCCACCGCGCGGGCGGAAACCCTCTTGCGGCCTTATGACAACCTCTTTACGCCTGCAACCGATGCGGATCTGAACGAAAGGAAGAATATTTTAAGCTGCGTGGATTCCAAATTCACTCGCCGTTCTTTCATGGCCATGGGAGTGAAAAAGGTGAGCCTCGGTGCGGTCGAGGAGGAGGTCTGGGAGGCGTTCGGAGATCGATGCATCAGCTGCGGAAGCTGTGTCTTTGTCTGTCCCACATGCAGCTGTTTCAATGTCCTCGACCGGGAAATAGGGGAGGAGGGCGTTCGCCTTCGCACCTGGGATGCATGCAGCTATTCGGGTTTCACGCGCGAAGTGTCCGGGCACAATCCACGGCCCCGGGCGGCAGACCGTCTGAAACGAAGGTTTTTTCACAAGCTCAGCTACCAGACAACAAAAGACAGCGGCAGGCTCGGCTGCATGGGATGCGGCAGGTGCGTTGTCTCGTGCCCTTCCCTGGCGGACATATCCACATTTGTAACCACGCTTCGAAGCGTCAGGACGGTGTAGCTCTATGGAAAATATTTACATGCCGCTCAAAGCCAGGGTCGTTTCCGTCACCAACGAAACGCCTGATGTCAAGACTTTCAAACTCCGGCTCGACAACGGAGACGGGGCCTGCATTCCGTTCCTGCCGGGAAATTTCCTCGAGGTCTCCTCCTTCGGCGCGGGGGAGGCGCCTTTTTGCATTTCCTCGTCGCCGACCAGGAACGATGCTTTCGATATAACGGTTCGGAGTGTCGGATCGGTGACGTCCGGGCTTCACAAAATGAAACCGCAGGATATCGTCGGCATTCGCGGTCCCTTCGGAAATCACTTCCCCTGCAGTGCCGTTCAGGGACGCGATATTTTGTTTGTCGGCGGCGGTATCGGATTGCCGCCTCTCCGGTCCCTTATCCACTACATGCTGGATAATCGAGATGATTATGGAGACATAACCATCCTTTACGGCGCCAGGACGCCGGACGACAGGGTATATAAGCGGGAACTCGATCAATGGGCGGGGCGGAAAGACGTCCTTTTTCTGGAAACCGTGGATGTAGGGAGCAAATCCTGGAGCGGGCGGGTGGGCGTTGTCACCATTCTTTTCGATGAAATATTCGTGCGTCCGAAAATAACAACCGCGTTCACCTGCGGACCTCCCGTCATGATCAAATTTGTTATCCAGGGTCTGCTCAAAATGGGATTCCGTCCCGACAACATCGTAACGACCCTGGAGCGGTATATGAAGTGCGGCGTCGGCAAATGCGGACATTGCGCCGTCGGCGAAAAATATGCCTGTACGGACGGGCCGGTATTCACTTTTGCCGATATTCAGAAACTTTCGGAGAAACCATGACGATGTCCGGCATCCATTCCCTGCTCCTGCGGCGATTGAGAGGAAACGCTGTGATTGTCGGAATCGGGAATCCCAATTGCCGGGATGACGGGATAGGCCGTACCGTAATCGAAAAACTAAATCGTTCTTCCCATATTAAGGTGATCGATGCGGGCGATTCCCCGGAAATGTTCCTCGACAGAATTGTGGAGAATTCTCCCGACGTGGTGATGTTTGTGGATTGCGCCGATCTCGGATCGAAACCCGGGTCTGCAGCCGTTATTGAACCGAAGCAACTGAATCCGGGATGGGGCAACGGACATCAACCGTCACTTTCCGCAATTATGACTTTTGTTACCGAAATATCGGGCGCGGACACCTTTCTTCTCGGCATCCAGCCGGAAGACATCAGCGCCGGTTCCGGAATCAGCCCCGCCGTATCACAAACGGCAGAGCATATTGTTGAATGCATACGTTCGGCAACTTTCGAGAAGGAAGCGCCTGCGAGGGGGAAATGAAATGACGGCTCTTTTCATACTATTACTGGTGCTTCCCGCTCTTTGGGCCATTCTCGCCCTGATCTCGGGAAGAGAAATCCGGGGATTCGCCATGGTCGTCGGCGCCGTTTTTCTCCTGGCACTCGCAATATGGAGCATTGCATTGAGCTTTCCTCATTTCCCCGGCAGCGTCGTACAGCATATCGGATCCTATCCATGGCTGTCTGAAGGATCGGAGCCGGTCAAGGTAATCGGATTTCAGCTGGATGCGCTTTCCTCCATCATGTTGATCGTCACTCTGTCCATGGGCCTTCTGGTGATCGTTTTTTCCACGGAATACATGAGTGAACGCAATCTCGAGCATCCATCCGGGGAGGGAACCGGACGGTATTATTTTTGGATGATGCTGTTTATAGGTTCCATGATCGGCGTGGCGATATCGCCGAACTTCCTCATGCTGTTCTGGTTTTGGGAAATAACCACACTCTGTTCCTGGCAGTTGATAGCCCAGTATCGCGACAGGGAGAAGTCGGTCCATGCAGGGCTTAAAGCACTCATCATGACTCACAGTGGCGGGCTGTTCTTCGTCATAGCCATTGTTATTCTTTATGCCAGCACCGGTTCGTTCGATTTTGCCGCTTTAAAGGATTTGCAGGGCGCCAACCTTTGGACGGTGCTGTTTTTATTTCTGATTGCCGCATGGGTCAAGGCGGCCGAGGTGCCCTTTTTTACCTGGCTGCCTGATGCCATGGAAGCTCCGACTCCGGTCAGCGCCTATCTCCATGCGGCCGCCATGGTAAAAGCCGGCGTGTACCTGGTGGCAAGGATCGCTCTATCCCAGGCAAATATCCAGTTCAGCATCGGGCTGTTGACGGTGGTCATTGCGCTGATCACGATACTGACGGGCTTGATTTTTTTCTTCTATCAGGATGACTTGAAGCGCCTGCTTGCCTTCTCGACAATCACTCACCTGGGGTACATCCTGCTCGGAATCGGCTTCGGCATGCTGGGTGCCGATATCGGCTTCAAAGGGGCGATCCTGCACATTCCCTGTCATGCCGTGGGGAAAACGCTTCTCTTTCTCTGTGTCGGAAGAATTGCCATGCTTCTCGGCACCAAGAATATCAACGAAATCAGGGGCCTTTTCCGGAAGATGCCCGTCACTTCGTTTGCCTTTACCGTTGGCCTGTTCAGCATCATGGGCGTTCCCCCGTTCTCGTGCTTTTTCAGCAAGGTATTTCTATTCGCCGGTGCTTTGCAATTGGGGGGTTGGATAGGTGTCGGGGTTTTGATCCCGTTCGCTCTTGAAGCGGTGATCGCCCTCTTCTGGTTTCTCAGGATCGGTCAGAATATCTTTTTCGGGGATCCCTCACCGGCGGTGGAGAAACTGTACAGCCCCGCCGACCGCCCGTTTTTCGGCCGCTGTATCACCCGGACGGTGTTTATCTCCCTGGCGGGACTGTC
>JAFGTD010000285.1 GCA_016934295.1 Acidobacteriota bacterium | reverse complement strand
GCCGGGGCCCTCCGTGCCGGAGCAGGCCGCAACTTCGCCGGTTACCCGGCAAAAGCCGTCCGCGGCGGCGCACATGCCTCCTTCTGTCCGCCCGCCGTAACAGGGGATCCCTACCTGCGCGATTTCGTTTACGATGCTGTAATTGCCCGCTGCGCAAAATAATGCAGGGAGTTCTTCCTCCTTGCAGAGATTGGCGAATATCCGCGCTCCCGTCATTCCTTCCCCGGTAAAGTCAGCCTGGCCTGCAGGCGCGTTCAAGGATTCATCCACGGCTTTTGGAATCCGGATTGAAGGGATTGCGGTTTCGATGGATTGAGGATTCTGTTTTTTGCCTGCTTTAGGTGCATTGCTCATAACGGTACGCCTCGATTAGTTTTATTGACAGAGAGCCTGCCTCCAGGGAGTATAGATCTAATCCATTCCGCGTATCAACTTTCCGGAGTGGAGCGGGATCATGAATATGGCAACAAATAAAACAGATTCATTCGGGGATCTTCTGGTAAGTTATTCTGGTTCACAAGAACAACCGGGTGGATTTCAGCTCGAGATCCTGGGGCAGTTTCAGAATCAAAGAGCAACGGAACCCCCGAAAATTATTTTCTTCAAGGAGTGGATTTATGTTTTTAAGAAAATGTTTCATTCAGTCGGCAATATCCTTGATTATAACGGTTCTCCTTATTGCGTGCGCACACGTGGCGATAAGCCAGGATTCTGAAGGAACCTGGAAAGACAGTACGACCGGGTTGCTCTGGACCGTTAAGGATAATGGCTCCGATTTGAGCTGGAACCAGGGCAAAGATTACTGTGAGAACCTGACACTGGGAGGATTTGCGGACTGGAGGTTGCCGACAAAGGACGAACTGAAGGCTCTATATGACCGAAGTCTGTCGAAACAGTATAAGGTTAAGGACCCGATTGAACTGGGTGCCGCCAGCATGTGGAGCGGATCCACGAATAACTCCGGGGACGCCTGGAGCTTCAACTTCTTCAACGGCGGAACGAGCCTGTCCCCCACCAGGGGCGGCTGTGGAACAGCAGCGCGCGCGTTATGCGTATGCCAGTCGGGGAAATGATCCCGTAAAAGCGGGGTGGATTTAAAAGTCAGCCGGCATATCTTAAATAATATAGGATAATCGAACCCCGCCGGCGGACCGCCGACCTGTTCCCCGTAACTTCAATCTGAATTGACGCCGGGATCCGGGGGGAATATGGAACTGAGACACCTGCGGTATTTCGTCGCGGTCGCGGAGCAGCTGCATTTTCGGCATGCCGCCGAGATTATGCACGTGGCCCAGCCGGCGCTCTCGCAGCAGATCAAGCAGCTGGAAGAGGAAATCGGCGTAACTCTTTTCGAGCGATCGCGCCACAAGGTCCGCCTGACGCCGGCCGGGAAAGCCTTCTACGAGAATGCCCAGCGCATACTCAAACAGGCGGATCTGGCGGTGTCGAAAGCGCGGAAAGTGGAGTTCGGCGACGCGGGGACGATCCGGATCGGATTTGTCAGCACGGCCGCGATCCGCGTGCTGCCGCGTGCCATGAAAAAGCTGCAGAGACAGGTGCCGCTGGCCGAAGTTGAATTGAATGAGCTTGCCGCCGGGGAGCAGGTCGACAGGCTTTATCGGGAGCAGCTCGATATCGGTTTCGTCCACGCCAAATTGTCCCAGGATGTTTTAAAAACGATGATTGTTGCCCGCGATCGCCTGATAGTCGCCGTGCCGGGCTCCAGCAAACTGGCCGTCTGCAGGCGCGTAGACCTTAAAGATCTGGCTTCCTGGACGGCGATCATGCCCGCCGGCCATTCAAGCTCCGGGTTTTACGAGCAGGTCCGCATGGCATACCAGCGGGCCGGTGTGCGGCCGGAGCGCGTTCACAATACGCGGCTGCTGCAGACCGGGCTCCTTCTGGTGGCGGCGGGGATGGGAGTTTCGCTTGTTCCCGAATCGTTCCAATCCATTCATGTGAAAGGCGTCGTATATAAAAAGCTGCAGGTTGAACCTCCTCTGAGCGAACTGGTGGCGGTTTGGCGCCGGGATAACATGTCTCCGCTTCTGAATCGTTTTATTAAAAACCTTCCGGAATTGAGCTGATTTTTTAAAGCGCTATTGATATTTTTTTATTATCACCAAGCCATATTCTTAATATTGGACGCGACTTACCCATCCGGGCTATAAAATACCTGCTGATTTGCAGTCGCAGGCGTATTCAAATCCATGCGGTAATCTATATTGATCTGAGTAGGGAGCCGATGTCCGATACAAGTCGTCCGGCGGATGCCATGGCAATTATTACAAAAAGACGCAGCATTCGCGAATACACTTCAGGAAATGCTAAAATGAGCGTTTTTAATATGAAGCGAAACGGGGGATGCTCAGCAGGGAGGCAAACTCCAGCTCCATCAATAAAAAAGGAGAAGAGGATTCATGGCGAAGGGAGCATTGGAAGGCGTCAAGGTCTTGGATTTTACGCAATATCTGTCCGGTCCGCATGGGACCAGTGTGCTGAGCGAGCTTGGCGCCGAGGTCATCAAGATAGAACGACCGGGTAAAGGCGAACCGGAGCGGCAGGCCATGCCTAAGACCCCCAAAGGGGAGTCCTATCAGTTTTTCTCCTACAACCGGGGAAAAAAGAGCATCACCCTGAATCTCAAGGATCCGAAAGGAGTGGAGATTGCCAAAAAGCTGGTAGCCAAAGTAGACATCCTGGTGGAAAACTTTGCTCCCGGAGGCATGGACCGATTGGGCCTGAGCTATGAAGAAGTGAGTAGAATCAATCCAGGTATCATCTACGCCTCCATTTCAGGCTTCGGACAGACCGGCCCCCGACGCAATGACGTTTCTTATGATGTGGTCGCTCAGGCCATGGGCGGACTGATGAGCGTGACCGGCCAGGCCGACGGCGAACCGACGAAAGCGGGGATTTCACTCGGGGACTACATGGGGGGATACAACGGCGTTATAGCCATCCTGGCGGCTCTCTATTATCGGACAGTAACCGGGGAGGGCCAGGCCATTGATGTCTCTATGCAGGACGGCATTTGGGCGATGGTATTCCCTGATCGGGCCAATTATTTCGATACACTTGAGGTTCCCAAAAGATTCGGCAACAAGCTCAGCAGTTCCGCACCCTTTGGCGCCTATCATTCTCGTGACGGTTACGTGGTGATTTGCACGATCACGGACCCTCAATGGCAGAAAGTTCTTCTGGCCATGGGTCGGGAGGATCTCAGCGGTGAGGAACGCTTTGCCACCCGTGAAAACCGGACCAAGAACATGGAAGAAGTCGACGGCCTGGTGCAGGCCTGGTGCAAGGAAAGAACGGTCGAGGAGGCTATGGCGGCTCTAAAAGAATACCAGGTGCCGTGTTCCCCCCTGCCCACTTTTGACCAGGTCGCCAGCGATCCCCAACTGCTGGAAAGAGAAATGATCGTTGAGGTGGACCAGCCCGTTTCCGGTCGCGTGAAGCTCTCCGGTTCGGTCTACAAAATGTCCAAGACGCCGGGCGACCGGAAAAAGCGTGTTCCCGATATCGGCGAGCACAATATTGAAGTTTACCGCGGGCTTCTGGGGATCAGTGATGAGGATATGAAGAAGCTCGAGGAAGAGAAAGTAATTTAATTATTATACTAGCTTGGAGGTAAATCCATATGAACGGCCAAGAATTTCTGGATGTACTTACATCGAGAAAAAGCATCCGAAGATACAAACCGGATCCGGTTTCGGATGAGATGATTGACATGATCCTGGAGGCGGCCCGATGGGCGCCGACGGGTGAAAACTACCAGCCCTGGAGATTCATCGTTATCCGCGATCAGGAAACCAGAAACAAGATCGGCGATCTCTCCAAGCAGGGAAGCGGATCCCGTATGACTTCCTGGTACTGCCTCAATGAATTGCAGCAGCGGTTCGAGGGTATCGAAGATCCTGAAAAACGGGCAGGCGTCCTCGAATTCATGTATTCCGGCAGAGTGTCGGAATTCTGCAAGCAGGCCCCGGTAATCTTTGCCGTAATCGGTGATCTGCGCGTTGGAAGCGTGGATGTTCCCTATGACCTTTGTGCGGCCATGGAAAATATGATTCTCCAGGCCCATGCCATGGGACTGGGATCCTGCTGGGTTTACGGACCCGTCGCCAGCACCCGGGATGCCATCCGGTTCAAAAAGATCCTGGACATTCCGACGGGCTTTGGCGATTTCAAAGTGCTTTCCTACCTTGCCGTCGGGTGGCCCAAGGAGCAGCGCAAGCATCCGAGGCCGAAACTGCCGCTTGAGGAAATGGTGTATTGGGAAAAATTTGGAAACAAGGAGAGGCCCTAATGGATAAGATAAAATATTGCAACGAGGTGATGGCAAGGCTTGAGGAACTTATGTATCAGGAACTCTCCGGCATGGCCTACTGGAAGTGCGAGTTCATAGGCGCCGACTTTATCCGGGCTTACGACATTCAAGGAAAAACAGTGCCTGAAATCGTAGAAAGCTGCGCCAAGGTAATGAAGGAAGAGGGCATTATAGAAGACGTCAAATACAAAACGGGCGGCGATGGCGTTATGCTCAAGCTGACGGTCAAGGGCTGCATGCATCATGGCAAGGAAGCCCATGTCAAGGCGGAGGGCGTCCGGCCTTACATCTGCCCGATCGCCAATATGGTCCTGGACCAGATTCACGAGAAATTGAATTATACAACCAGTTATCTGACCAAGATCGCCATAGACGAAGAGAACAATCGATGCCTCCTTTACATGGCTTTGTATGAAACAGGCGATATGATCGGTCATGTGACGGATTGGCTTGCCGACGACGAAGATAAGGAGTGGCTTGAGAGCCAGGGTTCTCAGATCCTTGCCGCAGCCGACAGGAAGAAGCAGGATTAACCGTATTTTCCCGTTGGCAATCCTGATTCTGATTGAAGCCGCGCAACAAGTGCTTCCGACTCTTGTAGCGCGGCTTCTCTATTCTCCCCTGCAGTATATTTATTGCCCGTCTGACGATTCCAAATCCATTGCATCAAACAGTGTTTCGAAACCTTGATTCGCCTGCCGGCAGACACGATTTTGACGACACCCGGGAAAAAGCTGAATAGACTTGTTGAACTTGCGCGCACAGGGTTGATGGCGTAGTCTGTCAACTCCCCCTGGGGGCGAAATAGATTGAATTTACCGGGAGTGATTCATGACTAAACGGACCAGCCTGAGTGAAGCGGTGCGATCGATTCCGTCAGGAGCGCATATTGGACTTTCTGGATTTTCAATTACCCGATGCGCAATGGCCTTTGTGCGGGAAGTGATCCGCCTGGGCATTAAAAATTTGACCGTGTCGCAGTGCGTCGGCGCGATGGATACGGATATGCTTGTCGGCGCCGGCGCGGTGGATCGTCTGATTTACGGCGGCGGATCCCTGGACCGGTTCGGGCTGCTTGCCAATGTAAACGCCGGAATTGAAACGGGAACGCTCCTCGCCGAAGAGTACAGCAGTTTATCGATTGCATTCCGTTACCTGGCCGGTTCGCTGGGATTGCCTTTTATCCCGATCCGATCCCTTGCAGGATCCGATTTGCTGGCCCGGATCCGGGAAAGAGCCGGAGCGGAAGTTGCTTTTGTCGACGATCCTTTTACAAAAGATCGGTGGCTTGTATTGAAGCCGCTTGTTCCCGATGTCTCCATTATGCAGGTACAGACCTGCGACGAGGAGGGAAACAGCTGGATTATGGGGCCGAAATGGGATTCCGGCGAGCAGGTAAAAGCGAGCGAGCGAACAATCGTCATTGCCGAGCGCGTGGTTCCGACCGAGTTGATTCGCCGGGAACCGGAGCGCTGCGTTATTCCAAACCTTTTGGTTTCTCATGTAGTGGAACTGCCGTACGGCGCGCATCCGACATCGGTGTATCGCGAATACGATTACGATGCCGACCGGATAGAGGGCTACGTTGAGGCGACGAAAAGCAGGGATGCATTCCAGGCATACCTGGACGCGTATGTTTTTGGTGTGAAAGACCACGGGGAATATCTGGAGAAGGTCGGAGGTATGGAAAAACTTGAGAGCCTTCGGGCCGATCCGGTGCTTGGATATTAATCCGGGTTAAGGAGAAATGAAATGGATTATACGCCGTCCGAATTAATGGCGGTTTCAGGCGCCCGCGAACTGCAGGATCGACAGGTAGTGGCGGTCGGCGTCGGATTGCCGATGGTGGCGTCGCTACTGGCGAAGCGGACGCATGCCCCCAATATGGCGATTCTTTTTGAGATTGGGGTGATTGATTCCGAACCGATTCACACAGGTGTGGGATTGGCGGATCCGCGTGTTTGGTATCGGGCGAAGTACCTGAGCAGCTTTGTGGATATTCTTGGAACACTTCTGCACCGCGGCCGTGTGGATGTCGGATTTCTCGGCGGCCTGGAAGTCGACCGGTACGGAAACCTCAACACCACCCTGGTCGGAGATCCGAAAGGAAAATTCCGGCATATGGTCGGCAGCGGCGGCGCCAACGACATTGCATCCTGCGCGCGGAAGACGATTTATATCATGCGGCACGAGGAACGCAAACTACGCGAGACAATTTCCTTCATCACCAGCCCCGGATATATTGAAGGCGGCGAAAGCCGGGCGAAAGCGGGCCTTGTGGGCGGCCCGAGCCGTGTGATCACGGACAAGGCGATCTTCGGATTCCATCCGGTCACAAAGCGGATGTCGATCCTGTCCGTTCATCCGGAGAATACGATAGAAGACGTTGTCGCGACGATGGGATTCGAGCCCCATATTCCGGAGCAGGTTCCGTTCACGGAACCGCCGAGGCCTGATCAGCTGAAGCTGATCAGGGAAGAGATCGATCCTGAACGGATGTATATTGGATAGAACCAAATGAACATCATAAAGAAAAAATATTCAGAGTTCAGCGGCATAAGAACTGTTGCAATGCTTGCGGATCCGGCATGCCGCACCTGTTGGGGGAAAAATACCCCTCCTCTCCTGGAACACGTATGGCGCACACACAGGCCGGAGCTTTTCCTTGTCGCGGGGGACCTGGCGGTCAACGGGACTTCCGATGAGTATCGGACCTTTATATCCGCTTTGGAGCGCTATCCTGCCATGTTGGCTGCAGTGCCTGGCGATCACGACAGGCCGTTGAGAGTTTTTGTGAACCATTTCGGTTCGACCAGAAAGGTCATCGATGTAGGGAAATGGCGCTTTATCGGTGTAAACACCGCAAACAGAATGTTTCCGAAGAGCGAGGCCGACTTTCTGGATAATCACATTCGCCCCAATACGGTGATCTTCACCCACATTCCACCCGGTGTAGCCGGGTGGACCTTTCACAGTTTCCGGACCTTTTATTCGAACCGCTTCTTCTCGATAATCGACCGTCACACATCTAATGTCACGGCCGCTTTTTTCGGACACATCCACGGATATTCCCGACGGGAGTATTCGGGCGTTCCACTTTTCTGTACGGGGGGAGTGGCTGAATCATGGACAGTCAGGGACAACCGGTATACCGGCCCAGGTTCTTTACAGATGATGATATTCGACACCAGGGACGGAAAGTTTACTCTCTGCGGACTGGACTAGCCCGCATTTCTTCAAAAGTTGTGTGCAACTCTTGAAGACTCCCCCGCGGCCTGCAACATAAAAAATACCAAACTGCTCCAAATTAAGAACTTATCGCGTATACGTTTCCGGCAGCGTCCGACCAATCCTTCATGGGCAATTATGGCCATAACAATGTCTTTCAAACAGGCAAAAACGACTATGTGATTTTGGTCACATTCTACGATGCGCATCCTCTCAGAAATGTGTACACTGTTCTCGAATTAAACATGAATGGGTTTCACCGGGTTGGGAATGGAGATAAGGACATGGTTAAACATTATAAGAAATTTACCGCACTGGTCGCTGTATTTATTTTCATCTCCGTCTCAGAATCTTCGGCCCTGACTATTGTCACACGTTTTATCGGGGGTACCCCCCCGGCGAATACCTCGGGATCGGGCAACCTGACGGACATTGTGAGTGCCGCAGCGCGTATGTGGGAATCCGTGTATGCAGATCCCGTCACGGTAACCCTGGACTATGGCTGGGCTTCCATTCCGGATGCGGGAAATCATATAGCTCTGGGATTCAACGAGCAGGGAAATCAAGAGCTCGCCGGCATGCTGCTGTTCGATAACAGCGGCGCTACCCCTTTCTATCTGGATCCCACTCCGAACGACAATGAGGAATATCAACAAAGCGAGGAGGAGTATCAGGATTTCGGGGGAGGATTGATCAATGTTGCGCGTTTATTCAGGCAACCTACCATTGTAGCCGCCGGATATGTGGATTTATTATCTGTGGTTTTGCACGAGATCGGACATTCTATGGGAATGTCCGTCGGCAATTATTCGTTTGCATCACAAAGCACAGACGGCATTATACTTTTCTCCGACAGGCTTCCTTTTGCCGGAACTATGGCGCCGTTGGCCTCCAATAACACCGGATTTATACCGCACTTTGATGTCGTCGAGGTAGCCTATGGCTGTCTGATGAGTGGAATTAATGCGGATGAGCGCAGAATTCCCTCTGAATTGGATATTTTAGCCAATGCCCAGATAAGCGGATACACGATACTCAGTCTCACCCCTTCTATCGAATCCCAGTCTTTGCAAATCAAGGCTTTTACGGATTTTTGGGCACATATCTGGGCAAGGTTTGATGTTTCCAGTCCTGATCCCGCGTCGAAGACGAAAAATACCCGCACGGGTTTAAATCCTCGGATAATTATCTGGAGTCGTTAACCTGGAGCGGCCATGACGGGCGCATACGGCGAGGTAAAGCATGAATAAGGAACGTAGAAAGTATTCCAGGTTGAGGGATCCTTTGCCGGTAGTTGTACGCAGTATCAACAGGCGGGAAAAGCCATTTCAATTCAATTCCATTACGCAGGATATCGGCGCCGGCGGTTTGTGTGCCGTTGCTCCAAGGCTCTTGCGCTTAGGGGAAAAGATCAATCTCCATATTCGCTTTGCCGTGCCCGGCAGTAACCCGCCGCAGGCTCCATCGGCCTCCGCCCGCGCGGTTGTCTTACGCACAGAAAAGCGGCCTGACGGCACCTGTGTTTTCGCAGCCTCTTTCCTCTTCCGGCATACTCATTAACTAAACCCGTTTAAACCCGCATCCTATTGCCGTACGATCATGAAAGGTTGTGCCATGGAGGAAAAGCCCTTTGTTAAAGGTGTATGCCGTTCAGGTTTTCCCGTTTCCCGTTGAAAACTCTTGAACGGGGAATTGGAAATGGGAAACAGGACACTTTTGAATATCCTTTACAACCCCGTTTCTCGAGGCAGGCAGAAGTTGGATGTTCTCGGGAAATCTGTCAGCGGGGTATTTCAGCTAAGCGGTTTCGATACGCGAAGATAAGCAATTCAAAGCGGTCGGCAACCTCTAACTTGGAATAAATGGAAGTCAGGTGGTGGTGTACCGTGATCTCGCTGATAAAGAGAGCTTCGGCAATCTGCTTGTTTTTTAATCCCTTGCCGACCTGTTCGATCACTTCGCGCTCCCTTTCTGTCAGGTAAGCGATCTTTCTCTCGTCAGGATCCTGTTTAACGGTACTGTTTCTGGGAGAAAGCTCTCGGAGCAGGCTTGCGGTTGTGAATCGGTCCAGCCAGACTTCCCCTTCGTTTACGCACGCTATAGCCTTGACAAGCATTTCGGCGGACTTGTCCTCGGACAAAACGCCTGAGGCACCGAAGCGCACCGCTTTACTATGGAATTCCCGATCGTTCGCTTTTGAAATTATGAGAATTTTGGCAGTTTCTGCCGCATTGGATATTTCAGGCAGGAGATCTATCTTTTCGCTGTCCTCAGGATCCAGTCCGACTATGACAATATCAGGCTGTTCACGCAGGATCATGGTCAGAGCCTGATCCCACTCTCCGGCATCACCGACTATCTCGAAATTCTTTTGCTGGGATAGAAGCAGGCATACGCCCTTCCGGAAAATTTCGTATTCTTCCAGGACAATAATACGTATTCGTTCTGTGATTTCCGCTGTTGCCTTTGTTCTCATAAACCGACCTACAGTGAATCATCGGCGAAATTTCCCTTTTCGTGAGTATAATTTACAGCCGTATAAAGCAGTTGGCAGTCGGTAGTCAGCAGTCTGCAGTGTTTTGTCCGGGATTCTGATTCTGATGAAAGCGGGTTGGATTGAGGTAGGGGCGAACACAAATTTCAGGCTTGTCCAAATTAGCGTTTTCGTTTCAGGTCCGAAGGACCGGCAGAGAGTAGGCCCGGCCGTAAGGCCGGGATCCTCATGTTGTTTATTATGAGCGCCGAAGGTGCGGCACATCGAAAAGATGCTCTTGTGCCGCACCTTCGGTGCTTATATCTTATACGATCCTAATCCCGGCCTTACGGCCGGGCCTACTCCAATGCCGGCCTTTTCAGGCCTCACGATCATTTTTCCTGCCAGGATAAACCTGATAAAGATGTTAAGGATTTGAATGATGCAAGTCCTTTAAAATCAAGGAACGAAATTTTCAAATCACGCTAATTTGGACAAGCCTGAACCTTGTGTTCGCCCCCTGTCGAATATCAATGCATCCCGTCAATAATGGCGTTTAAAATCGGACTCGGGCGCATCTTCTGTGAGGTTTTGGCTGTATCGAAGTAATAATAGCCCCCCATGTCTACCGGCTGGCCCTGTGCTCCCAGCAGTTCGGCGTTGATCTTTTCTTCATTTTCAACCATTTGCTTTGCGATTCCGGCAAAACGCGCCTGCAGTTCCGGATCTTTCGATTGGGCAACCAGGGCTTCCGCCCAGTACATCGCGAGGTAGAAGTGGCTGCCGCGGTTGTCGATGCCTCCCAGCTTTCTGGCCGGGGATTTGTTATTTTCGAGGAATTTCCCGATTGCCTGGTCGAGCGTTTCAGCAAGAACGGACGCCTTTTCGTTCTCGAAAGTAGCGGCCAGATGTTCCAGCGAGGCGCCCAAACCGGAAAACTCACCGAGCGAATCCCACCGCAGGTAGCATTCCTTCTGAAATTGCTGGACATGCTTCGGGGCGGATCCGCCAGCGCCGGTTTCAAAAAGCCCGCCACCCGCCAGCAGCGGCGAAATGGACAGCATCTTGCCGGATGTGCCGACCTCGAGAATGGGAAAGAGGTCGGTCAGGTAGTCCCGGAGCACGTTGCCGGTTACGGAGATTGTATCCTGGCCCTTGCGGATACGGGAGAGCGAAAACTTCATGGCTTCCACCGGATCCAGAATAGGCATTTCGAGTCCGGTGATATCGTGGTCCTTAAGGTACACTTTGACCTTTTCGATGACCTGGGCATCGTGGCCCCGGTTCGGATCGAGCCAGAATACGGCCGGTGCGCCGGTGGCACGGGCGCGCCGTACGGCCAGCCCCACCCAATCGCGGATCGCGGCGTCCGTTGTCCGGCAGGATCGGAAGACGTCCCCCTTTTCGACTGTTTGTTCCAGCAGCGTTTCGCCCGTTTTCTTATCCACGACCCGGATTTTCCCGGGTCCGGAAGCGATGAATGTCTTGTCGTGCGATCCGTACTCTTCCGCCGACTGGGCCATAAGCCCTACGTTGGGAACGCTTCCCATTGTTGCGGGATCGAAAGCACCGTGCTGACGGCAGTCTTCGACAATGGTTTTGTATGTTGTTGCGTAACAGCGGTCCGGAAGGACAGCCTTGACATCCTGCAATTCGCCGTCGGGATTCCACATCTTGCCCGAGTCCCGGATCATGGCCGGCATGGAGGCGTCGATAATGACGTTGTTCGGAACATGGAGATTGGTGATGCCGCGGTCTGAATCCACCATCGCCATCGGCGGGCGCACGGCATACACGGCCTGGATATCCTTTTCGATTTCGGATCTCTCTTCTTCGGGCAGGTCCTGGATTTTGGCAAGAAGATCGCCCAAACCGTTATCCGGATTTATGCCCAGTTTTTTAATCGTGTCGGCATGTTTTTCATATACCGGACTGAAGTAGGCGCTGACGGCATGGCCGTAAATAACCGGATCCGATATCTTCATCATTGTCGTTTTTACATGGAGAGAAAAAAGAACACCCTGTTCCTTTGCTTCCCGGATCTGTTCTTCGTAGAATGTGCGCAGCTTCCGGACCTGCATTACGGAGGTGTCCAGGATGTCGCCTTCCTGAAGGGCCATGTCATCTTTGAGTACCTGGACCGTGCCGTCTTCGGCGACGTATTCATAGCGCGCATCGGCTGTTGTTTCCATGGTGAGGGATGTTTCGCTCTCGTAGAAATCCCCACCGGTCATATGCGATACATGCGTTTTCGAGTCCGGGCTCCATGCTCCGAGTTTTTTAGGATGTTTTTTTGCAAATGCTTTTACCGACAACGGAGACCGGCGGTCGGAATTGCCCTGGCGGATTACAGGATTGACGGCGCTGCCGAGGACAATGGAGTATTTTGCCTGGATGGCTTTCTCTTTCTCATTCTCCGGATTTTCCGGATAATCGGGAAGGTTGTATCCCTTCGACTGAAGCTCTTTAACGGCTGCCTGGAGTTGCGGAATCGAGGCGGATATATTCGGCAGTTTGATGATATTAGCCTCCAGCTTTTGGGTCAGTTCTCCGAGCATGGAAAGATAGTCGGGAATGCGCTGGGATTCCGTAAGGTATTCCGGAAAATTGGCGATGATTCGGCCGGCAAGAGAGATGTCCCACTTTTCAACCGAAATGCCGGTTCCATTCGTAAACGCCCGTACGATGGGGAGGAAAGACAGGGTTGCCAGAGCCGGTGCTTCATCCGTCCAAGTCCATATGATCGTTGATGTTGTGTTCGTCATAACTGCTTTATTTCCTCTCCTTTGAAACCTGTATAAGCCTTTTGCCGCCGGCCCCGTAAAATCAAGTGAAGATCTATCCCGTAATCGGGAGAACCGGCCGATCGCTTTTGTATGCCCGATGTTCCGCTCTTTATTTCAGTGATGACAGTATCTATATTTTTACCAGGCATTCCTGAATAACATCAGGAAACAGGATTTTACACCATAGCCTGTATATCTCACCAGCTTTCTGCTTCGGTGAATGCATGCGTCTCGGTGTCGTGCTGCAAAACACTATAAGAAATGCAGGCTGCAGGCGATTTGAGGATATATAATACCGTATCTTTTAAATACAGGGAGAATAAGCAGAACGTTGGAACGTTCAACCTCAAACGTTAAACATTCAACGTCGAACGTGCAACGGAATAACCGCTGTACTGATGAATGGGGATTTTCTGTATTAAGAGATGAAAATCCGTTCGAACGTTCGAAGTTAGATGTCAGAGGTTCAACGTTCAACGTTAGAACGTTAAAAGCCTCCATTCCTCTGGAGACGGATGCATGATTGAAATAAGGATTGGGGTGATGTAATGGCTGGACTGGTGGGATGGGACATCGGCGGGGTGAATGTAAAAGCTTCCTGGCTGGTTAAGGAAGGGGAGTGGATTCAGAAAACGCGTGTTGTTTCCAGACCGTTTGAAATATGGCACGACAAGGAACTCCTGCCGGATGTGCTGCGCACGGTAGTCGGGGATATCGCTCCCGACAGGCCGATTGAGGCAATGGCTGTCACTATGAGCGCCGAACTGTCCGATGTTTTTGCAACCAAGCGCGAGGGAGTCCGTTTCGTGCTGGATAGTGTCCATTCCTGTTTCCCCGGTTATAAAATCTATGCTTTAAACCTTTCGGGCAAATTAGTCCCGATGGAAGACGCCCTTGCCTCTCCCCTGGAATTCGCAGCGGCAAACTGGGTGGCTTCGGCCCAATGGCTTGCGGGGCGCTATCCGAACTGCCTGCTGGTTGATGTCGGCAGTACAACGACCGATATACTGCCGGTCCTGGACGGCAGGATCCATGTCGGCGGCAATACCGATACGGATCGTCTTATCTCGGGCGAACTGGTTTATACAGGTGTTCTGCGTACCAACCTGGCGACGATTGTTCAATCCGTACCTGTCAGAGGGCGATCCTGCAGAGTTGCGTCGGAGTACTTTGCAGTCAGCGGCGATGTACACCTGATCCTGGGGAATATAAAGCCGGAGGATTATACCTGCACAACGCCGGACAACCGGCCGCCGACGGTGGGTTCGGCCAGAAGCAGGCTTGCCCGTCTGGTCTGTTCGGATGCGGAAATGTTACCCGCCCCGGAGATCGACGAACTGGCCCGTTTCATACACGCGCAACAGGTTCTCCAGATTCGTTCAGGAATGGAACAGGTGATTTCCAGGCTGCCGGATTTGTGCCGTTACCCGGTTGTTGTATTTGGAGTTGGAGCCTTTCTGGGCAAAGAAGCTGTCGGTGGCCTGGGGCTGGAAATTCGGGATCTGAAAAGCGATCTGGGAGAGGAAAAATCGGCCGCCTTGCCATGCATTGCGATCGCACATCTGCTGGCGGATCGGTGGAACACGGAGTTTTAATGCGCCTGAATACCGTAGTGAAAATCGGCGGCAGTCTCTGTCGGGGCAATGGATTAGCCGACCTCTGCAGGGAACTCGGATCTCTGGGGAAGCGGCATCCGATACTGGTTGTTCCGGGAGGGGGCGAGTTTGCCGATCTGGTCCGGAAATATTATCGGCAATACGATCTCGGTGAATCGGCAGCACACTGTATGGCCCTGCTGGCCATGGATCAATACGGGTATCTGTTGAGCCGATTCATTGAAGGCAGCTCCCTGGAGACTGCAGCGACTTCCGCCCGTAAAACGGCTGAGTCCGGCAGGGTGGCTATTTTTCTGCCTTCCGCAGCAGTTATCCGCACCGATCCTCTGCCTCATTCGTGGGAGGTGACTTCCGATACAATTGCAGCATGGGCAGCGAGTGAATTGTTATGCGGGCGGCTGGTTCTCCTGAAAGATGTCGATGGATTGATCCGGTCCCGGAGTTCGGGAACCGCTTCTTCGGAAATCATCGACAAAATGACCGTCGAACAGTTGGCCGTACATAGAGGAGGTGTGGATGCATGCCTGGCCCGAT
>JAFGTD010000284.1 GCA_016934295.1 Acidobacteriota bacterium | reverse complement strand
GCGAATGTAGAGATGTAATTTGAAGTGACGCTCCAGCGCCAGCTGGTCGACGTTTCCGAAGGCTCATAATCATAGGCCATGCTGCCTCCGATCATGAGCGGATAGGGTATCGCGTTGGGATCCATGTAAGGTGTGATAAGCCCCAGGTATGCGGCCACGTACACGGTACTGACCTTTACTACGATAACCACCCGGCGGCCGTTGGCCACAAACCAGTAAGGCATGCTGCCCACGCGCAGAAGAGGAAGGCACGGGCCCTTTGAAGGCATGCAGCCGGTCTGACCATAGAAACTCAGTCCGGAATTGTAGGAGGTGTACCCGTTAAGGCGAAGGTTGTCGTAATCGCCCGTTACATTGCTGATCCGCTGCATTGCCACGTAAATAGCGCTTTCACCGTCATTGCCCGGAGCTTTCCAGCAGCTGTATTCATCGACATCGTTCGCTACGGTGCTGAATCTCTCCTGCACCCAGGGCGCCGTCATGACAAATTCGACGGTATCGCCGTTGGCCCAGGCCGTGCCGCCGGCCTGAATTGTGAAATTGCATACGCTGCTGGTAAACGGGCTTCCTACGGTACCGCTGCCCAGGGAACCGGAAACGCTTCCGGATACGGAGAAGTTGGTATCGTCCGAGAAGGTAACGGTGATGGTTTCCAGCACGCTGGAAACCGTGCCTATCAGGTCTTCAATTGTGCCCGTGCCGGTACCTGAATAGATGGGATCCAGGGAATGCCCCACGGTCAGAAAGGCATCCAGTTTGGTCAAAAGATCGGCCACGTCCGTGGCAGTCCCTGTTTGAAAGCTCATGACTTCAGCTCCCGATCACCTTTCTCACAGATTTCTGATTGTTTCCAAGCGTGCGCACAATAATGCGGTCGAATTCCGGGGATGTCTCAAGGGCCTTCAGAATCAAACCTGGATCCAGGCCCAGGGTGGCGGTAAGGGCCGCATTGCGCGGGCTGCCGGCAGCCGGCGCATTCACCAGGCCGCCATCGGCAAAGCGGGGCACCGTCCGCCGGCGTACTGTGGGCGTACCGAAATTCAGACTATTCAAATGCTCGAGCATCCCGGGTTGCTTCACTACGGCTGCACGAACTACGTATTCATAATTGGAAAGCAGCGAGGGTATGCTGTCGCTGGTAGCAGTACCCGGGCCCCGCACCAGACCGCCGCCGGCTTTTGCTTGCCCGGGCACAGGAGCTTTGACCAGGCCGCCTCCGGAAAAGCCCAAAAACCCGAGCATCTTCTGAATTAGAATGTTAGCCAGCATCTGCGAAGCTATCTGCCTGAGCGACTGCACAATGGATGCCGCGGCGCTTCTGAAAGCGTCTGCCAGGCTTCCCGCCTGGGTGATTCCGGAAGACAGCCAGTTTGAAAGATCGCTGGTTGCAGCACTTTCGGTACTCTGCTTAAAACTCGCCATATCGAGAGCAGCCTTGTTGCTGCTTATGGCCAGCTCGTCAATGTTCTGCTGAAAATCTTCGGCCGCCTGGATCTGTTCCGGAGTAATGGCCGCGGCCTTCATTGCTTCCGCGATCTGCTCAAGAAGCGGCAACCGTTGCTGTTCCAGTTCCGCTATCTGTTCCTCTCCCTGGTAGGCAAACAGCTGGCCGCTCTGCACTTGAATATCAATCTGCCGGCGTTTGCGCTCCAGTTCATCCAGGGCCCTTGTTGCCTGGTCCTGGAGCTGCTCAAAATCCACTTGCTGATACCCGGCCGCACGGAAAGCTTCCACTCGTGGCAAACGTTCCGTTTCGGCTACACCTTGCTTTTGCAGCAGTTCATCCAGCTTGTGGCTTTCCGCGTCTATTGCGGCACGCGCGGCTTCAAAGCGATCGCCCTGGGCCTCCTGGATCTTCTTTTCAAACTCCAGGGCCTTCTGCTGCAGGCTTTCCGCTTCCTTCGCCTCCTCCGCGCGCAGGGTTTTAACCTTTGCCGCGTTATCGAGTAGTTTTGCCTGGTAATCCGACGCAGCCTTTATGACTTTGGCTTCGCGTTCAGTGGCCAGCTCATCTTTGCCGAGCGGCGCCGTCTGCAGATGCACCAAGTTTTCATAAAGCGCCTTTGCCTCCGCGGCGCCGTATTCCTCCGCCAGCTTTATGCGGTTTGCGTAATACTCCCGGAGAGATATCAGGCCCTTTTCATACTTTTCCTTTTCCGCGGCTTCATGGGCTTTTAATTCGGCCGCGGCCGCTTTGGAGGCGGCATCTGCTTTTGCTCTCGCCAGAGCTTCCTCAGCCCTTCGGGCCTGCTCCTGTTTCAGCAGATCCGCAGCAAGATCTTCACCATCTTCCGGCTCCTCCTCTTCTTCTTCCGGCACTTTCGGCTTGTAAAGGTCGGCAAGCGTATGATTAATCTCTTTCTTAAAAGCCTCTAAACGTAATTCGAATTCACTGAGACTTTCCGTCATTCGCTTTTTGTCTTCATCATTCAGGAAAAGATCTTCTTTTTTTCCTCCAAAGACAAACGGACCGATCGCGATTCCTCCGGTTGCTACCTTGCTGGCATGTTTTTTCATGCGGGTCCATATACTGGGCCAGGCATCGTCTATGTAGCTTCCGAAATCCTGAAACATTTTCTCGGCTTCCACCAAAACGAAGCCTATCGTTTTTCCCACAATGAGGAAGCCGGCAGTTATCCCCTTGATTATGTTGCCCGCGATTTCACCCAGTTTCTTGAATCCGTCCACACCTTTACCGGCGATGGCGTCATTAATTGTGTTGGCTACATCAGCCAGGGCGGGTGCGAATCCGGCAGTGAAGCGCGTTATCAGGCCCTGTACTGCGCTTTTCATATCCTGCATGGCATCGAGGGCCTGCTGGGACTTGCGTGCCAAGTCCTTATCGATCACCAGACCGAGTCTTTCGGCCTTTTCCCGCAATTTCTCAAATCCGTCATCCGCCAGATCGTCTATCAGCGGCAGTAGATCGGCGCCGGCTTTTCCGAAAAACTGCATGGCCAGGCCCGATCGTTTTGCGCCGGGCTCCAGTTTCCCCAGGGCCTGGGTGATTTTTAGAAACCTCGTATCCTGATCCAATCCCATCAGAGCTTTGCTGCTTCCGAAAAGCTGCTGCACGGAATCCTTGGCCAGAATCACGCCGCTGTCATAGTCGTACATCGTCCTTGACAGCTTAATCATGGCTTTATCGAGAGCTTCCTGGCTGATAGCGGCCGTCCGGGCTCCGAAGGAAAGAGTGCTCAAAACTTCCACACTGTTGCCGGTTTTCTGGCTCATTTTCCCGATACTATCCGCAGCTTCCAGGCTGCGCTTTGTCATGGCCACCAGGCCCGCGATCGCGGCGCCGCCGGCGAGAGCCGGAAGCAACTTTGTGACACCGCCCAGGGACTTGCCCATGGCGCCGAATCCCGATGCACCTTTCTTTGCAGCTTTTCCGCTGCGCTCCGCCTCCGCCTGCACTTTCCTGAAAGCCTTCACGACTTCCGCGGTGCCTTCGGCGCTCAATCTGACGCGTGTATCGGGTGGTTTTGTGAATGCCATTTATCAGGCCCTCTAATCCTTCAAGATATCCGGTATTTTCGGAGCTCTCTCCTTGCTTCCAGCCTGGGCCCTTATGTTCCAAGCTATGAAATCGACCATATAAGCCCGCTGCGCGTCTTCTTTCAGCTTTGCTTCATAGGCGGCCAGGGCCTCCGCTACCGGCCACTTGAATACCTTCATGTAGCGGTCGACCTGAAAGCCGGCCAGGGTGCGCACCACATCGCCCCAGGGACCGAAATCCTCTAGGAATTCGGCACGGGCTTCGTCTCTTTTTCGCCGGGCTGCTCCTCCGGATCCGGCTGTGAAACAGTTTGCGAAGGATTCAAGAAGGGCAACCCTTTTGCGAAAAAATCCGTAAGAAGGGAAATTAATATGGACTGAACCTGCTGCTTGTCTTCCGGATCCGTAACGACGCGCAAAATGTCTGCAGTAGCCCGGGCGTGCCCTGGCGTCCACTCGATGTCGGGAACGTTTTCGGGGATGAGCAGGCCGCCCAGGAGCTCGAAGGGCACGCCATCTTCCACAATTGAATAAAGAAGACGCATGCCGAAATCTTCCGCGCTTTCATCCTTGTTCGGCGTGCAGTTTTCCAGCCCGGCCCGCCGGAGTTGCTGCATGATGAAATAATCATTTTCCAGAGTGCTTTTTTGTATCATGCGGAATTTCTGGCCGTATATCTTATAGATTCTACTCATCATGAATCCCTCCTCAAAGAACGGGGCAGCGGGTTTGCACCGGCTGTCCCGCTAGAGAGGCACGTTTTTACAGATCAATCATGCGGTAATACTGCTCGCCCACCGGCTTGGATGTATCCGCATAGACCTTGCCCTTCAACGTGAACGTCCCGAAATCCTCCGTTATCAGGCCCAGGGCGCCTTCCGGATTGAGTCCCACAATCCATACATCCACCATGACCCGCGGGCCGCTCGATTGATTCTGGGCACTGATGTAACGCAATCGGCCCTTGATGACGCCGGCCGTCATCGCCTGTACTTTCCAGCGGTTGTCGCCCGCAGCAATTTCAGGGATACTGCCGCTCCAGACTATTGCCACGCCTGCCACTGCTTTGTCGGCGCCCGTATAACTGGAAAGCAGCCGGATCATTCCCGCTTCCGCGTCCACTTCATAGGCCTGGGCATCCAACGTGGTGGTATCCTGCTCCACACTGCTTACGGTCGGGTTAAAACATTCCAGGTCATACCATTTGTCCAGCTCCACCTTTGCCGCGGCAGGCCCCACGGGCTGGTCCGTAACGCTTGCGTTTGCCGTCTGGAGCAATTCCGAATCCTGCCCCATCATGGCCAGGGCCAGGTTTTCCTTCACGAATTCCGTGATGGCCATGGACACTTCGGCGGAGCTGCCCACTGGCACTTCCGCATATGTCGCCTTGGTACCGTCCATGGCGTTTTTCTTTTCCTTCAATTCCACGCTCGTGGATATCTCGAGAGTGTCCACGTTCCCCAGGTGGCGGAAGCCCCTGCTTTCTCCGTCGACGTCGAACCGATCGAAGAAAACACTGCCGGCGCCCAGGTACAGGTTATTGCTGTCCGGTGTATTGATCATGTTTCTCGCTCCCTTCGTTTAAAAAGAATGGCTTTATTCTTCGACTTCCAGGGTGTTTCGCGGGCGCACGTATTCGACCAGGACCTCGAGGGCTGCCAGGCTGTAGTCCGTTTTGCTGTCGGATTCTCCCTCCCAGTTAGTATCGCCTTCCTCGATGTTCAGGGCCTTGCCTCCCAGCGAGGGATCTGTCATCAGTTGGCCATATGCCCAGGACCGCAGCTGCTCGTTATCCATGTCCGTACCGGCTGTTAGGCATTCGATTGCCACGGCAAGCTGCCTGTGGGATCCGTGAAAGACTCGATTTCTGGGGGAGTTGTCTGCATCGGTATCGCGTACCGGGTAGACGATTATGTGCTTCAGCTGCTCGCTGCTGGGTGTGGGGTGCGTCCGGGAAGTACTGACTGTCAGGCCTTCAGGTTTACCGGTTGCATTCACCAAAGCGGCGATTTCCTCCACGATCTGTTTAACGTGGGTGTCTGCCATCTTTATACCCTCTGAAGCAGCAACTCGGACATTGCACCACTCTGCAATATACGAAGTACCGTGTAATCCCGCTGCCAGGCCGCTCCTTCGGCGATCGTAACAATCGCACCTTCGACCATATCCGGAAAGTGGTCCGTCTTTATGGCCGCCGATTCCATCTGAAGCACCTGGGGCGCGTCGCTGCCCGGGAAGCTCCCCTCCCGTGCTTCAAGATCGTAAAAGCACGGATGCGTAACGCTGCCCGCGGTGATGGTGTGCAGGGAATCGGACAGCATGACGTCCAGGTCCTCGCTTTCATTCGGGAAAACGTAGGCCATGGCTTATTTGCCCGCGGCTTCCACAATTGCAGCCAGCAGGGTGTCTTTATTCCTGTTGACGTCCAGTTCGAGCTCCAGTTTTTCCCGGGCGTATTCCACTAACATAGCCTTTGTCATAGCCGAAAGGTCCACATCCGGATCCGGATCGTTCCCGTTTCCCCCTTCCGCTTTTTTATCGAAAAGGGAAAGGGATCCGCCCTTGACAAGCGGTGCGGCCGTTTTCTCTTCCAGGTCGATCGTGCCTCCCGGAGGCAGCACGGGCGTGTCCGGCAATCCCTGGATTTTCCAGCTTGCAATGTAGGTTTTCATGTAATTTGCTCCGTGACGGTTGTTAGCGAATGTATGAAAGGGGCGCTCCGAGCAGCCGTAATAGCGCCCCTTGGCCGGTTTGAGGAGGAGAGGTTACGCTACGGCATCCTGGAAGAAATAGCCCAGATCGTTGGCACAGATAACCTCTTTGACGCTTTCGCCCACACGCACCACCTGGCCGCCGCGAAGACCGATATCCTTGTCGGGTACGGCGCCCGCCACTCTATCGCCCCACTGTGCCGTAAGTCCGAAAGTCACGCCCGATTCTGCCGTGGCCAGCGAATCCCGGTAGATGAATGAAGCATGTTTGCCCCAGGTCCGCGCCAGGGTTGCATCCTGTCCCTTACGAGCGCTGTTCAGCCAGGCCTGCCCCACAAAAAGGGCCTCAAGTTCCAGCAGCTCCGCCACGGCCGCACGGGAAGCCACGCCGCTGTCTCCGCTGTTACCCAGCACGGCCTTTACGATCTTGGGATGCTGGCGCAGTTTCGTCCATACAGTCTGGCCGAAAATGCCGATATTGGGACGCATGACGCACGCGTCCAGGGCCGCCAGAATCGCCCCTATAGGATCCGATTCTTCGAAATCGGACCATTGGGTAGTTCCGGACAGAGTCTCTTTGTTGTCTGTGGCGTAGTTGGCGGGATTGAACACCAGGTTGGCTGTCCGCACTTCACGGTCCAGAAGAATAAGATCCGTGACCTGTTCCGTACTGCGGCCCAGGGGATCGTAGTTTTCCGGAGCGTTTTCGATATCGGCCTGCGGGATGGGATCGTCAAGCCCGTAATCCCGGGTGGATTCGGTCACTTCCTCAAACCCGAATTCCACCTTGTTGGGCTGGGAAGTGCGGCCCACCTTCGTGTCGGGCAGCGTGAAGCCGTCGGCAAGGGCAAACTTGCGGTATTTGAATTCCTGCTTTGCCACAGGCACGCGCGGCAGGACACTGTCTGCAATCAATCGCCCGTTGCGGTAGGCAATGGCAATTTGAGTCAATACGGGCGTGATCGGAAATGGAGCTTTCATACTCTATCTCTCTTTCTGCCCCGGGATTGAGCCCGGGACCGGGTAAAGGGTAATTGCTATGCGGCGCCCTGAACTTCGCCCATTCCAAGCAATACCGGGATAATGTCGTTTTCCACGCCGCTTTCGAGCGCCAGGGCACCGTGGCGTGCATTGACTCCGGCGGCAGGAGCTGCCGGCACTCCCCGGCCTTCGGAATCACTGGTCAACAGCTGGCCGCGGGTTACATTGCCTCCGAGCTTCAGGTCGGCTCTGCCATCATGCTGCACATCGCAGGGCTCGCCGGCAGAAACATCGATGCCGGTCGATACACCGAAAATGAAATCTGTGCTGGCTGCGGCCGGTACAGTCGTGCCGTCGCTCGCCCCGGGTTTGCAGAACCGATTAGCGGGAACGTCGGCTGTGGCGTCATAATTTCTTGTTGGTTCACTCATTTTCCAGTCTCGCTTTCCGCCCCGGAGATCCGGAGCTAAATTGAGTTCCGTTTAAAGACTTCAGCCGCCGTTGCTACTGGCGCTCTTTTCTCACGTGCTGCACGGCTTCCGAATAACTCACTTTGCGGCCCTTTTTCGCCTGCTCCTCCACATAATCCTGGGCCGCCCGGGCGATCTCCCGATTATCCTCCTTATCCTTGGAGGTGGTTTCCGTAGCTTCTGAGGCAGGTGCCGGAGGTGGCGCGTCCGCTGCCAGATCCGCAGCTACCTGTTTGGTTTTCGCTTTTTCGGCTGCCAGGATCCGTTCAGCTGCTTCCGGGCCCGTGGTCTTGCCGTCGTCAACCATTTCCTTGACCAGCTTTTCATGGCCTGCCATGGCATTGGCTTCAACTGCGAGGATCCGTTTCCTTTCGGCCGCGGCTCCTTCGGAAATGCCTTCCTCTTTTGCTTTGGCCAGTTTTTCGGCTGCTTCCGACTCTGCGCCGGCCCGGGCGTCATTTACCGCCTTTTCGATTGCATCCTTTGTTGCCGCGTCGACCTGCTCCTGCGTGGTGCATTCAACGCCGCAAACGATCGTCTTTTCCATGGTTGTTTCTCCTTGTTTGGGCGCGAATGCGCCGTTTCTTGTGTTGCCTGCAGGTTCGTTGAGCTGGGCTATTACGGCCGATACTGTCTTGATTCCGTCCACCAGTCCTGCCATAACCGCCTTTTGCCCGATGAACATCCGGCCGTCGGCCATTTCCTTTAAAACCGTCTCAACGCCAACTCCGCGGTTGGCGGCCACGTCGTTTACGAAAATGGTATAGATCTGATCCACCCGTTCCTGGATGGTGGCGCGCCCTTCTGGTGATAGTGGGGCGTATTCGCTCGCAATGCGTTTGTAGCGGCCCGCGGCGATCTCGGTAGTTTTTATACCGATTCTTTCTTCATATTTGCTCCAGTCCTCATGGGTGGCCACGACTCCGATACTGCCCGCGTGCGTCGTATCGTCCACAATGAAGATCTGCTCCGCGGCGCTTCCAATCCAGTACGCCGCGCTCATCATTTGACCATCGGCTACTGCAATTACTCGTTTTTGCTGTCTGGCATCCCTGACCGCTTGCATGGCAGGCTGTGTGCCGTCGACCGTACCGCCGGGTGAATCGATCAACAGTACAATGCTGTCGACCTCGGGATCCTCCGCTGCCACCTGCAGATCGCGCTGAAACAGCTGCGTGCTTATTCCCCCGCTGATTCGGGTGAACAGGTTCATGCGTTTGGAGATGATGCCCTCGATCGGCAGGATCGCTACACGGTCTCTTACAATGTAGGTTTTGGGCTGATTGTCCAGTTTCTTCCCCGTAGCAGCCTCGATCGCGGCCAGGTCGGCCTTTTCCCCGCGGGCATGGGCACGATAAATTGCGCATATCTCCTGGAGCTTTTCCGGTACTATCGCCCACGGGCTGCTCAGTATGTCAACGATAGGCATCCTTATTCGTCCTCCCGGTCCCCTTTTTCCAGATCGCTGCCATTGTTTTCCTGCTCCTCCTCCTCCGGAGCAGGAGCTCC
Source organism: Acidobacteriota bacterium (assembly GCA_016934295.1). Lineage (GTDB taxonomy): Bacteria > Acidobacteriota > UBA6911 > UBA6911 > UBA6911 > UBA6911. The sequence goes on along the minus strand of JAFGTD010000284.1, from coordinate 21,502 downwards.
TGCAGTCTGGCCGGCTGCCGGCTCCAGGCCATCTCGCACACGCATCTGTTTTTCCCTCACCAGCTGGGCGTGTACGGTGTCGTATACCTGGCCCATAATGGCCATGGTTTCTATCGCCCTGTTGGATACGCCCAGCTCCACCCGCTTCTGGGCTGCGTTGATTTCCTTAACGGGATCGATGCTGCCCGGCGCGTCACCTATCCATTCACAGGACAGATAGGCGCTTCGCAATCCGGGATCGGTAAAATATCCGGGCGCCGAAATCCGGCCGATCGATACAGCCTCATCCATGAAGGCCTCGAAAACCGGCTGGCAGAAAAAATGGGCCAGCCAGTGACGGCGTCCCAGGTAAAAGCGCCAGGCTTCGAGCAGTGCTGCCCGGGCGGCGCTGTAGCTTGCTGTGAAATGCTTCACCAGCACTTCGAAGGGCAGTCCCAGGGCGGCGCCGATCTGCCGCAATACGGCCTTCACAAAATCATCGAAAGCGGTATTCGGCCTTTTCGGATCCGCCGTCTGGATCTCATCACCGTCGGCCAGGTCGACAATAAGGCCGGCACCCATTTCGAGTGGCTTCTGATTGTTGGGATCGCTTGTAGATGAGCCGGCGCTCGTGACCAGGCCGGCCGATTCAGCAGCTGCGGACTGCGTAATATTCAGGCCTTCGCCTGCCGGCGTTTTGACAAACACAGTGAAAAGGCCGGATACAACGGCCGCCATTAATTCTGCATCCGTGTAGCGGCCCAGCTGATGCAGCGCTTCGATAACGGGCGAAAGATAAGGAACTCCCCGGCTTTGGTCTGGACGCAGACGATCGAATATATGCAGCACGTTGCGCCGGCCGGTTTTCTCCCCGAAAGCCGGATACCGGTCCGTTTTCCATTTTCCCCGCCCCTCCAGGCTGCCGGGATGCTGCTGCAGGATGTGATAGGCTACAGGAGCTCCACTACCATCTTTTTCAATACCGGAATAAATCCAATTCCCGTTTTCCAGATTAATACCGTCAAGTATTGATCTTTTGGGATTGGCTACCCGGTCGGCTTCAATAATTTGTACGCGGATTTTGTAAGGTGATCCTTTTACAGCCACCATAGGCAGCAGGGCGAATACATCGCCGCTCTCGAGGGCGCTTCGGAAACAAAGCGCCTGCAGGCCGTAAAAGTTCTGCGTCCTGGTTACGTCGCAAAAAGAGGTTTCGGCCCATAACCTCCACTCGCTTTCCAGGATTGCTGCCCAGTTAACCGCTTGTTCCTGTGTCCAGCCCAGGCGCTTTGCTTCCGGAGTGGACTGCAGAGCCAGGCCGCTACCCACGACGTTCATCACCACGGTACCCACGGCGCCAGCAGATATGGGGGAATTGCGCAAAAGATCGCGGCTTCGGTTCCGAAGCGTGGGAATATCGCCCAGGCTGTCACTGTCCGCGCTTCCGCTCGGAACAATCCAGCTGCCTGTAGTGCGCCTCGAGAGGCTGGCGCCAGTGTATCCGCCCCGGCCGGCTGCCATGAAACTCGTAGCGATCGCCTGGGTGGCCCGGGCCTTCATACGCTTTACGCCCATGACGGGCGCGAAGTAGTTCACCACCCGGTCCGCCAGGTTCGGACGCATTGCGTTGGCAACTTCCTGTGCGAGGTTGCTCATAAGGCTACAGCTCCTCGAACACGCGGACCTCCGCGGGCCAGGCGTTTGCATTGTTTGTCCCAGAATTCGATATTTGCGCGTATTTCACCGGCATCAGCCTTGGTATATGTGCGTCCCTGGTAGCTCCATTGCTGGTTTTTAGCCACCTGGGCATCCGCTTCCATCCAAAGCGCCAGCTGCGCCTCAGCCATTTCGATAGTTATTCCGGCCATGTGCGCAAAATACGACGATATAGGGAATTTGGGAATGTCCGGTTTGACAGGACAGTTTTTAATTGATCGTTATTTGAAAAAAGGATTTAATGATTTTGATATTTAATTCTTAGATTTGTCTTTGTCTAATAGGATACTTGATTCACTGAAGCCTGAAAGGTACTATTACTTGAATCATCTCGGACATTCCAGGAACGCAAAGGTGAATTTGCTGTTTATAAAGACATGCATATGGTCAAATTATTAATATTTCAAGAATCGCGTTGATTGTATTATCCGGAATTCCCTGGATTATATTGAAGAATTAACAATATTCCAATAGTGGCATTAGGAAGGAATAGCCCGTATGAGACCTCCGCCATATAGTATTCATTTCGCCGAGTGGGCCATGCAAAACATATCCATTTAATGGGTAGAATAATTACTGTTGAAGTTAGCTATTAAGGACGACAATTCGATAAATAATCGTACAGAAAAGGAGGATGACATGACACTCCCCACAAATGGTTGGTCAAACACCACTGGGACTGCTGATGCCACGTGTCCCTGCGGCACATGGAAAAACCATTGGATTAGAAACTCCAGTAAATCGTGGCCGGTTACGTGTTCAGTACAGAATTGTAGTAATTCTGCCGATGTTGGAGCTCATGTTGAGAATCCCGCTACAAAAGGCACCTGGATCGTACCGATGTGTAGTTCCTGTAACGGCAGCGATAAGTCTTTTAATTTGAAGGGAAGCGTCACGCTAGTGCCAGCCAAAACGCTCAGCGGTTGTGACCAATAGCATGGCGGTCAATTCATCCTTCTAGTCGACGATGGAATCCGCGCGTGTGATTAGCAATGTTAGGCGGCAAGAAAGAACCAAGATGAAAGAACAGAAGACAAAGTGGCCGGAATTGCGATGGGATGAAGTAGTTGATCGAGTACTACCTCTTGTGTACCGAGTTTATGCTGGTAACTTCGTAGGAACGGCCTTTATTGTCTCGATCGCTCGCAGTCTGCCCAAAGGATACTACGGGGCTATTTTTGCCACTGCACTTCATGTACTTGTACCTGCAGCGCAAGCTGGTGATTCCATTGCCTTGGTATCAGAGGATCACTCAAAGCGTTTTACTTCGCAGGAAGACGACATCAGAGTTCAGCCGCTGGGTGACACAGTGCATGACACCGTCTTACTCATGGTCGTTTCTCGAAAAATGGTTGTAGAGGAATCGGAGTTGCTTCCTATGCTACCGTGGGAATCGATGCTTGCTCGTGGTGCAGACATTGGCTGGCTCGGCTTCCCCGATGTCTTCGAGCCAGAGGTTTGCTTTTTCCACGGTCATGTTTCTGGCTATCAACACAAGCCACCGACCTACCTAGTTGACGGGGTTGCTATCGGAGGAGTAAGTGGTGGGCCGGCATTTGACAACCGCGCGCACATAATCGGTTTGGTGTCTGCATACATCCCTAATCGTGTGGATGGCACGACAATCTTGCCAGGTGTATTGGCGCTTGTACCAATCAACACGATCCGCTATTTCATGCAAGAGAATATGCGTGCAACTGTGCTTTGATACGAATCGCCGCCTAAAACGTTTTAGCGGTCGCAACGCTGGGCGACGCTTTCACATTGGACACGGAACAGCTGGTCCACATCGGGCTGCTGAACTTGGCTGTAATATATTCTAGTTATTTTGGCATACTATGTTGTCAGTTGATATCGAAGAACTAAAGAAATTTATTGAAAGTGAAAATGTAACGCGACATATAATGCGGTTCTTTGAGTATATGCCGAAGGTTGATGATATAATTATTAGCATCCTTAAGGGCCATCTTCTAATTGAAGAAAAATTATCTGAACTCATAATCGTTGAAGCAAATAAGCCGCAAGTTTTGAAAGAATCGAGACTTACTTTTCATCAAAAGCTTTGCATTGCTGAAGCCCTTCATTGGCATAAAAATAGGGTTTGGATATGGCAAAGTTGTCGGAAATTGAACTCAATTCGGAATAACCTCTCCCATGAATTAGAGCCATCGGATATCAATAGAAGGATCAGAGAGTTTTTGAAATTTGTTGAAAATTACTATCCACCTCATGGAAAAAAACAAATAAAGAATAAGCAGAATACGAGACTATTATTTGCCATCGGGATGGTTTACTCTGATTTGTCTGCATATCTTGAGGCATGCAGAAATTCAGTAGAAAATTCAAATGATTGAAAGATGAATTTACAGCTTTATTCCCTCTAAAAGAATGCGGTGCCCTGTTCGCGGCCGCGGTTCTGCACTCATAAGCACGTGCTTCCCCTAGTTGCGGCATTTAGTACCAGCTGTGTTTCTACCATTTCGAGAGTTATTCCGGCCATGTTCGGAAATAACAACGATGAAGGAAATTTAGGAATGTCCTATTTGGTTGGACACCTATTTGAAGTGGGAAGAGTAGTGACTCGAATTATTAAGGACATTGGACCACAAATCGGGGTAATGGAGGTATTTATGTGTTGCTGAAACTCAAAATTCCCTAGAATTGTTGTCTATTGAATTGCGGTAGTCGGTATAGGTCTTATCTATTAAATGCAGGTCAACTAATACCAAATTTTTTACAAAGCCACATTACCAATATAGGAACGACTATAAGAGTAAATATTGTTCCAGCAATCCAGCAAGCTCCTTTCAACCAGGCCATCCCCGTACGGATATTGTTAATTTTTCCATCGATTGCATCAATCTGATTCCTATATCCTACTAATTCTTTGGTTAGCCTATCCTCGCCTTTTTCCCGAGCCTGTACTTCTATTGCCAATCCATTAATTAGATCGCCGATTTGTTTACTATGACCATCTGCAATTTGTTCAAATCTTTCATACCATTCATTTTGAGATTTGATTTCTTTTCGAAGCAAATCAATTTCGGTCTGCAATTTCTTAATTGCATTTTGTACAGAGGCAATCGCCATTGGTTGGTATTTTTGCATCACCTGAATCAGTTCATCTGGAAAATCCTCAAGCGCTGCTTCAGGTTGTGGAAAATCGTCGAGTTCCTCCCCGTCCAAAATAAAAAATGTTGCAGCAATAACCTTTTTCCCAGGAATTAATGGAAATCGGGTCGAGGAGAAATTAAAAAGACCGACTAATAATCGCCCTTGATACTGAGGATCAATGCAAAAACCACCAATCGCTAAAATACCCGCATGACTCAATTTTCGCTTAGGGCTTAATTCTGCCATCATGTTATTTGGCAAATTAAGCTGCTCTTCTGTTAACGTAAAAACCATTTCTCCTGGTTCTATAAACAAGTCCCTTTTTTCGGTTTCGGAAAGTTTTTCAACATCAATAGGCCGCTCGTATGTTGCCTTTAAGAGACGTCCGCTCAATCTGAAGTCGTATTTTACGCCTTCTGCGCATTTCAAATCTCCACCTTTAATGAAGGTCTGATCTTTCACGGCTTGGATAAGACGTTCACCGGTGACAACGATAGGCATCGTATTTATCCTCCGGGTTTTTGGGGAAAGCAATCGGATCATATTATTAACCTATAGATGCTTCAATAAGAAAATGCTCAATACAAATATCCTTTTTATATCTTCACCCTTTCTTCACCCTTTTTCAATAGGAAAAATTGAAAATATTTTATAATGAGCAACACATTAATTCCCCACAACCTAATAGGTGCATTTAGCCATCATTTCATATTTTAATGCCTTCGGACAAAATGCGGTGTCCTGTCCGCGGCCGAGGTTCCATACTTACAGGCACCTTTTCGCCCTGGCTGCTGGCATTCATAACCAGCTGGTGCAGCCTGTCCATGTTACGGAATGTGACGGGATCAATAAAATTCTGCAGGATGAACAGGGCGCCATGAGCGTAAACAGTCAAATCGAGCGCTTCATTCCTTCCATGTACCGATACATACCGCTGCCGCAGGCGCCTGGTGCGCTTATCCCTCTGCGTAATTTTCTGTTCGCTCGTCAGCTGCCGTAGGTATTCTTCGGTCACCCAATCGGGCAGATGATGATACCCGGGTTTCGGTTTCCCGTCTGGAGCTGGCGGAATCCGGAGGCGTGAAAAAATTCGATCTTTGGCGGACACTGTTGCAATATTCCACAGGCGTATATGGTGCCGTTTTGCCGTTCCTTCCGCCGCCATGCCCGGGCGCGAAAGGTACTCCACACCTTTACAGGCATACACACGGCGCTTCGGGATCTGCCGCGGCAGCACGTATTCATAAACCGCATCGGTCTGGTCCCCGGAATCCACCAGGCAGATTGCCGGCCGCAGCAGGGCGCCCGATTCATGGCGCCACTCCCGAAGAAAGAATTTATCGAGCTCCGCCCATACGCTTATGCCCGTTTCCGGATCAATGATCGCTCCGGCGTCTCCCCAAAATACTTCATAGGCCACGAGATAGCTTTCTTCGCCGGGGCCGAATCCGGTAATTTGAGCTTCTATACGGCCGCCGCCTGCGCTTTGTATATCAGCAGTGCCCACCAGTAAACAGCATCGCTCTGGCACAAGGTAATTCTGCCAATATTCGTCCTTGGCTTTTGTAGGAGCCGGCGGGTACTTTTCCAGGCGTGCCGTCAATGCATGCTCATCCAGAGATCCGCCGGCGCCTTCGTCCCAGGTTTCTCCCAGGCGCAGGTTTACGAAAGCCTTCAGCTTCTCGGGATTGTCCGTCGCCTCCCACCATTCCTGGGCCAGTGCGCTCCATACAGTACTTTTCCAAGGGGAATACAGCGCGTTAAGGTGAAAACCTACAACCTTGTAACCTTCCGTATCGCGGCGCCCCGGGAAGCGGGGCCTCCATTCGCCGGCGTCCAGCATCTGCTGCTTGTATTTCTCATCTATTCCACGGTCACATTTCGCGCAGTAATACCGGACAGTACCGGGAATAGGTGCGCCTTTTTCATCCTTCTCCCAGCGCAGCCGATACGCTCCGGTACCGAATATGCCCTTATAAACGGCCACTTCATCAGGGCGAAGGAACTCTCCCAGATCGCGCCATACCAAAGGCTGCATAAATTCGCAAAACGGGCAGGGCACCCAATAGTAATTCTGGTCAGATCGTAGAAAATCATTGTCGATCTGGCTTATCCCTTTGGGTTTTGCAGGCGTACTGCCTTTCAGTATTTTGGCATCTTCATAACTGTCGGTTCGTCGGGTAGCTATGTCGATCGGATTGCCTTCACCTTCACAATCCAGATCGTATCCATCGACCTCATCGAAAATGAGGATTCTTATCTGGTCCGATCGCAAAGTCTTTGCGGCGCCAGCGGAGGCGAAGCGCAGAAAACCACCATCAAACTCTTTCAGCAGGAGTGTGTTTCCAGCCCTCCTGGAATTCGCCGGCTGTATCTTCTTGGAAAGCGCAGGGCAATCGGCAATAAGCGGCGCCATTCGCTTCTTGCTGTATTCTTCTGCGGTTTTTGTACTCCCCTGTACAAATAGAATAGGGCTTGGATCCGCGTCGATGAAATAGCCGGCTATTGCATTGAGGATGGCAGACCAACCCACCTGCGTGGCTTTTCTAAAAATGGCCTCGCGTACTTCCGGATCCCGCAATGCGTCTAAAATGGCCTTTTGATAGGATTCAGTGCGCCATGGGCCCGGGCGGCTACTTGTTCCTTTTCTTAGAACCAGATTTGATTCGGCCCAGTCGCTTAGGCTTTGATCCGGAGGCGGTGCCAGTAGTTCGCGTAGTTCGCGATTTGCTTGGCGCAGTGCGATTTTTAGTTCTATGTTTAGCTGGCACAGTGTCGGGCATTTTTGTACGCTTGCGCTTTCCAGTACTGCCGGTGTCGCTGTTTGCATCTGTCGACTCCTGCTCGGTAGCCAATGTGTTTAATATTTCGCGGTGCTTTTCATGGAGCCGCGCCTTAATCTGCAATCGGCTCAATCCTTCCAGCTGTGGCGCCACCTTGGCCGCCAGGCTCAAAATGTTTTTCTTTACCACGACAAAGTGAGTGGCTACTTCCCGCCTGTAAATCTCCAGTGGTATAAGCTCGCCGCGCATCCTGGCCGCTTCCATTTCCTTAATGTCCGCCGTTACCCGCTGTACCCGGGTCTGTTCGAATTCCAGGTTCCCTGTATCACTTGCCTCCTCGAGGTCCTGTTTCAACTTTTGTATGTACCATAACAAACATCGTATGCGATCGTATTTCCCGCGGCCGGCCTTCGGCATGCCGACATGGACAAAACGCTGCACGTGGCGATCGGAGCATCCGAAATCCTCCGCGATCTGCGCCAGGTTCACCAGGTTGTCGGTTGATTTTTTTGCCATGGACGAAAACGACGACGACATGGGTTTAATAAGTCTTTACAGGAGACAAGGTCCGCGACCGCCGTCACCTGCGGTGAAATATGTTCCGAAAGTACCTTTTTTGTATTCATCACTGATACCGATTATAAAACTTTCTGAAGTAATCATTGAACTTACGCTTCATCAGATCGTTTGCCGTCCTGCCAAGATGAAGTACGGCCGGTATAGGTTTGATCCTGCTGGGAGCAATCAGTTTATAAAGCAGCTGAACGGTTCCATTTCTTCGCTGAAAGACACCTTGATTCGGAAGTAAGAACGTGCTGACCTGGCCTTTATACTGAATCTTTCCACTTTTTGTTTTACGTCGCTTCAATTTCATTTTGCGGAAAGTAAGATCTTCTGGGATAGCAGACCTTTCACTAGGCCGCGCCGGGCTGCCGGTAATGGGCACGGCTACATTCCTGCCTTTGACCGGTTTTCGCCGGCCGCCGCGTTCGAAGTGTCCAAGAAGCAGGCGTGGACGTGGTTGTACTCCTATTTCAGCGTAGGCTACACCCTGACGGGCATTACTGAATTTAAAAATCTTGATAGCCCGATACATGAAGCCGGCTTTTCGTAGATGGAAGATGCGGTCCATTCTTATGCGTGTTTTCTGCTGCACATCTTTGGCCGTTTCATTCAAGGCCTGTGAAGTGGAATAGGCCAGGTTCTTCTTTTCACACAGCGTGCGGACCCTGAGATTTCTCGTATCGAACTGTACGTCAATCTTCATAGTTCATCCGGAAACTATTGATGGATTTCCACGTTGGATATCTGTACCTCGCCCAGAATATCGGTGACAGTTAGGATCACTTCCCCGCGCAAGGGCTCAACTCTGGATAATGCCACTATATCCATCGCCGTTTCTACACGCGGCTTATGTCGTTTCCCGGTTACAGTTACCCACGCATGAACGGAACTTCGAGCTACACCTAATGATCTGGCGAGACGTGTTGGCTTGAACTGAGCTACCCATTCAATGAAATTCGATGATAGCTCTGGAGGTTGCCGATTAACAACTGGATACGCTTGTTTCATTTTTAGCCAATCAATCTCCTTTGTCAGTTCCGATACACTGGCATAGTTTCATCGAATTTGTACATCGTAAATCTATTGTTTATCATGCCTTACCACACAAGGATTATTTTTCGTTTCGACGTTAGTGTTTTATATCCGGATCCCCCCGGTTCGATATTTCAGAAGTAAGCAATAACGTTTTACCGATTTTTTTATTGGTTGGATGTAAATCTTTGATAATGTTTTTAATCTCTTTGATTGAAAAAACACCAATGCATTATAATTCAATGTGTTAGCCATGATATAACATATAAATAAACTACTAGTTTTCAAAATGCTAAATGGTGATCCCATGAATATTGATGATTCCCAGAAAAAGTTTGAAGAGCTTAGCACAATATGGATCAGCGATAAGAAGACTATGGAAACCGAGCAAGATGTGCGATTTCAAGTTATTAATCGAATGCTCACAGAAGTACTTGGATGGCCACATACTAATATTAAAACAGAATCGCATACCGAATCCGGTTATATTGATTATCTTCTTTCTTATAAAGAAAGAAACCGTTTAGTCATTGAAGCTAAAAGAGCTCAAAAGATTCTTATAAATACTGTTAATTCACGAGTTAGCAATTATTTAATAGGTGGGGCTGCATTAAAATCTGCTTCTGATGGAATTAAGCAAGCGAGGAATTATTGTGCTGATACTGGAGTTCAATTTGCTGGGCTTACTTCCGGTTTTGAGTGGATTGGATTTCTAGCGGTCCGTCCCGATGGCAAACCTCCCAATATAGGAAAAGCCATTGTATTTCCAGATCTTAATGCGCTTAAAGATAACTTTGCATTATTCTACGATCTATTTTCATTAGAAGGCATCCTTGATCATCGTTACAAAGTACGCATAAATGAAGCTGAAGGTCTCCAGATAAGTCAAATCGAGGTTTTAAATTCAGCAGTTGAACTATCACAGATTGTACTTCGAAGTAAGTCAGCTTTAGCAGCTGACCTTGAGAGAGTGTACAGAGGTTTTTTCAGCAGCATGTCTGGAGATAATGATCCGGAAATGCTTGCAAAATGCTTTGTAGAATCTAAGGAGAGTCGAGAAGCTGATTTAAGCCTGCAAAAAATTACACAAAATCTTCTTAATCGAATTGAAGTCCTTTCAAGTGGACAAGCGACAGAACTTCAGACTCAAATTAGAGATGCGATAGAGACTAATCGTGGAGAGTTTGTTCTTATAATAGGGAATAAGGGAGCCGGGAAAAGCACTTTTATAGATAGATTCTTCCGACTTATTTTGGATAAGCCTCTCCGCGATAGATGCGTTATTCTCAGAATCGATTTGGCCGATTCGAATGGAGATGCTACGAAAATCGTAAGTTGGCTTACAGATAAATTACGAGTTACTCTTGAGCAAGAATTGTTTCAAGGATCCACTCCAAGTTATGAAGAACTCCAAGGAGTTTTTATAAAGGAATATGATCGATGGAGGCATGGAGAAAGGAAATATCTTTACGAAAATGACAAAGGTAATTTCAAGATTCAATTTGGCGAATGGATGGCTGAACTAGCTACAAACAAACCGGATAAATATGTTCCTGCATTGTTAAATCATGCCGTGACAGCAAGAAAGTTGATGCCCTGTCTTGTATTTGACAATACAGATCATTTTCCTCAAGAATTTCAGGAAAGTGTATTTCAGTTTGGACAAGCTATATTCAGGACGACATTTTCATTTATTATATGTCCAATAACTGATCGCACGATCTGGCAGCTATCTAAATCTGGTCCTTTACAGTCATATGAGACTAATGCCTTATATCTCCCTGTTCCTTCCACAAAGGATGTGATTTCAAAACGTATAAATTTCATCCGTGAAAAAACAACTGATGAAAAAGATAATGCAAGAAGCTATTTCCTAAGTAAAGGTATACGTCTTAAAGTAGATGATATTAGTGCTTTTGCTAGATGTATTGAAGATCTCCTCGTAAATGAAGATTATATTGCAAGAATGATTGGCTGGTTATCAAATCATGATATCCGACGAAGTCTTCATATTGCACAACGTATAATTATTTCCCCTGTGATAAAAATCGACGACCTGGTAAAACTCTACCTAAGTGGTAGACATCGTCCTATCTCAAAAATCCGAGTAGAACAGGCTCTCATCCAAGGCGATTATACTTTTTTCAACATACAACAAAGTGATTATATCTTAAATCTTTTTGCCATAAACCCCGATACCATCACTACTCCACTTTTAAAGCTAAGCATTTTGCAGCTTTTACGTGACAAAGAATTTGCTGTAAATGATCCTACACGCTCTTATATTTCAGTTAATGATATTTTTAATTATTTTGAAGCGACTTCGGTTCAACTCACAACGATTAAAAAACATCTCATTGACCTACTTCAATTCAGGCTTATCGAACCATATAATCCAACTGATATGGATATTTATGAGGAACAACAAGTCCGGATTACACACTCTGGTCAAATTCACTGGGAATTTGTATTTGGGAGAGATCACCTAACTTACATGACCAGCATGTCAGTTGTCACACCTATTCGCGACAACGGGGTTGTATCACATATTCAGCAAATGATGAAAACCCATTTGGATATAAATAGTTGGAAGGAAATCGCGGCTACCTTTGTGGAATACCTACTACAACAAGATGAAACATTTATGACCCTGCCTACAGTATCTACTTATGACAGTCAGAGACGTTTTCGTAAAGAATTATCAACACGCTGGAAACATGGATTTTATCGGCGGGCCTAAGAAAATATATGAGTGTTCAATCATTTAGTTTTCTTGGCAAATTCTATTGTATTCTTCCCTTGATATTCTATGCAATCACTCTATTTCTATTGATCAAATTATTTTTTTACGGGTTAAATAATATATATAATTAACACTCATTCGGAAGTATTCAGCTACTTCATCCGGATGAACGTATCTTTGTTCGGCTCTTTCTTTCATCACAAGCTCCTGTTATCCCACCAATTTCAAATCATCTTCCGGATCCTTAGCTCCCAGCTCAGAGATTTACAACCTTGTCGGATTCGACCGCCTTCTGGATCTCTGTCTCGAGCGTACGGATACCAAACGAGTCAACGCCCCATGCCTTCATAAGTGAAAGAGCAGAATCAATCCCGTTTGCACGCGCCCAAATTACCCACCTTTCCAATGACCAGGCGGGAGGATCCTCCGTATGCTTGTTGTAATTTTTCGAGGCTCCAACGTATAAATCGGAGTTTTTACCCTTGCGTGGCAGGTTATCGTAATTTCCCTCGAGGATTTTGTAAGCATTTCTGTGATTTGCAACAAACCAATCAAAGCTCGCCTTCCATCCATTATCACCTTCCCCACAAAGAAAAGGCGTTTGCTGAGCTTTTTTAACTGCACTCCGAAAATCGGACAGGTAATGTTCAAGGCATCCCTTGCGGCGGGCCTGGTTAATCCTTGACCGGCATTTCCCGAGGAGATCCTCGGTCAGCTCCTCAACCCGTGGCAGTTTTTGGTTTTCTTCTTGAAAAATAAAAAAAAGAATTTTATGAGACACACTTTTGCCGTTTTCAAACGGCAGACGAGAGTCTTTTATTTCTTTCCCTTTATTTATTATCCCTTTATTTAATTTGTCCCGTTTGGTGTCCCACAGAGTGTCCCGCGTTGGGTTGGAAGTCTCGTATTTACATATAATAAAGTGTCCCACAAAGTGTCCCAATTGGTGTCTTCGATCTTTGATCCAGGGATCATCGCCTTTCTGGAGATCTTCCAGAAATCTCAAAACTTTTGACCGGCTCCAGTTCCAGGCTTTTGACAGATAACGGACCGAAGCCACAAATTCACCGCGCTGTAGCTCATTATGGGCAACTCCGGATGCCAGTTTGTTCTCGATATACAGCCAGGCTTCGAAGCGGGAGAATATTTTCCCCTTTTCCTGGAGCATGGGATCATTCCATTTATCCCGATATAACCGCGTGAATCCAGAGCTCATTTACTGTCCGGAACAGGGTTTAAAAGATCAACATTTCGATAAAAAATGAGCGTTTTTGCTGGAAAATCCGTTGACGTATGTTAACGTTTTTTGGTACAAAAACACGCATTTTACGAATATGCGTTCCTGTAAACCCTTGTATTTTAACGGTTATGTGGGGTGATTTAGGAATTCGTAATCAGTAGGTCCGCGGTTCAAATCCGCGCGCTGGCTCCATCTAAAGAAATTCCTAAGATTCTAAACTATCTTCCCAGCCCAAAGGTCTTCCAGGAAGTCTTCCCAATATTGATGCCTGATCCCGGTATTAAATGATTGAATCTGTTTGTCTTGAGATACGATCACCAGGTGCTTCCAATTTTTCTCCTCTGCAATTGCCTTGAGGCCTTTATGGTCCCGTTGTGTTACTTTACCGGCGGCTTTGACTTCAACGGCAACCAGATCGCCAATTACAAAATCCACTTCGAACTTGCTTTTCGATCGCCAGTAATACAGAGACGTTCTTTTCCCGGAATAGGAAAGATACGCCCTAATTTCATTACAGATAAAATGTTCAAAGGCTTTGCCATAAAGATCGCTTTGGCGGTCCAGGTGTTCAATGTTTCTCAGAGCATGAACCAGGCCAATATCCGCAAAATAAAATTTTGGAGTCTGAATAGCTTTTCGTTTAACGGATTTGGTCCATGGCGGCAGCAGGAAGCCTAATAGCGTATCTTCCAGGATTTTGTAGTAATCTCTAACAGTGTTTGGAGACAACTGGGCATCATTAGCTACCTTGGTAAAATTTACCATCTCCGAACTCATTCTGGCGGTTGATTCCAAAAATCGACTGTAGTGAATCAGATTACGGGCCAGGGCTTCCGCCTGGATCTCCTCTTTAAGATATGTATCGATATAGGCATATAGATAATCATAACCTTCGTCGTCTATATAGGCCTTGGGCAGCCCGCCGATAAGCAGATATTTACCCAAATCGAAAGAATCTGCCCTTTTCAATTCCTTCCAGGTAAGAGGAAACAGTTCGGCTCGATAAGCACGACCCGCCAGCATGTTGGTGCTTTTACGCCGTAATTTTCGAGCACTGCTGCCGGTTAATAGAAATTTTAAATTTTTTTCCTCTATAAGGCGCTGGACTTCATTAAGAATTTCGGGAATACGCTGAACTTCATCGATTACTACAGTTTTGTTAAATGCTAAATTCTCCAGTTGGGAGGGATCGTTCTGTAATTGCATGAAAAGTCTCGAATTCAGCAAATCGATGTAGTCAATTGAATGCGATTTTTTCAGCAAGGTATTTCTGATGAGATAACTTTTACCGGTTCCACGGGGACCAAACAGAAAATAGGAGTTTTTATCCAGTAATTTAGACAGGTCAAGAAATCTCTCCATAATCCTCACCTATTCCGTGAATTATCATAACAATACACGATATTGGAGAATATTGTCAAGAAGTGTCCTAATATTTATGGATTTTATTGCTTAATATTTGGTTGCATATAGGGTGCGGAAGGTGCGTTATTTTGCCGCGATATGCCGATCTGTGCCGGGTACAAGTTCTTTAAACTCAATAGAATCAACACTTGACTTTAAACTAGTAATCAATAGGTCAGCGTTTCAAATCCGCTCGCTGGCTCCAGCAGAACCAAAGACGCCCTACCTTCAATTACCTGAAAGACTTGGGAATACAAGAAATCGGATAGATTTTTCTTTAATTTTTCTGTGATTTACGAACATCTACATTTTTATTTGTCCACTATTGACTTTTGTCCACGTTACGTGGACAATGCTTAATTATGGATAAGCTAAAGACTCACGACAGAGATCTCATTGAAGAAGCATTAGCTGCCGCGCAGCGACTGGGGATTAATGCCCGGATCGAACAATGGCAACCTAAAATCAATGGCGGTCACGCAGATGCCTGGATTGTTCTCCAATTGGGAGGCAAAAAGGTCCGCTTTACGGCAGAAGTGAAGCGTGGCTTACGCCCAGTCACATTGGGAGCGGTGATTCAGCAGCTTCAACGTCTGGGGGAAAGGCCGCTACTGGTAGCCGATTATGTCACTCCTCAACTCGCCGATACTTTGCGGGATCACGGGATCGCCTTCATTGATGCCGCCGGTAATGCCTATATTGATCATCCACCCTTGCTTGTGTGGGTAAAAGGCGAACGCCCCATTGCTCGTGCAAATCTTCAACCCATAGGGCGAGTTTTTCAGGCGAGCGGTCTGCAGGTGATATTCACTCTCCTCTGCAATCCAGAGGAGGTGGATCACCCATATCGCGAAATCGCCGAATTAGCCGGCGTTGCGCACGGTACCGTTGGTTGGGTCATGGCGGAACTGCCGAAACTCGGCTTTGTCGGCGAATTCAACAAGAAACGCCGCCTGTTACAACCCGAGCGTTTGCTGCAGCAGTGGGTGGAAGCGCATGCGCGCACTCTCAGGCCCAAGCTGCTTTTGGGCCGATATAAAACAGAAACACTGGATTGGTGGAAAACGGTGGATCCAAATAAATATGATCTCAAAATGGGAGGCGAAGGTGCAGCGGCGCGTCTTACACGCCATTTGCGGCCTGGCACCTTGACTTTTTTTGGCCCAAAAGCCGAACCGCGCTTCTTGTTAGATCAGCGATTGAAGACAGACAAAAACGGAGAAGTGGAAATCCTCCGTCGTTTCTGGCAATTTGAAAACCCTGAACCGGCGCTCGCTCCCACCCTGCTCGTCTATGCCGATTTACTTGCTATTGGTGATGCGCGCTGCCTGGAAACGGCTAAATTGCTCTATGATCAAATACTCGCTGGATTTAACAAATAAACAGGAACTGGCATTCTTATCGGACCTCATTGCGGATATACGAGCTCAGGTCCCCAAAATCGATATTCTCCTGGTAGGAGCCATGGCCCGGGACCTGCTGCTTTTTCATACGCACGGGATAAAAGCAAAACGGGGAACCGAAGATATTGATCTTGGATTCGCCGTCGCCAGTTGGGCTGATTATGAGAAACTTCGCGAGTCGCTCCTTAGCTCTGACTTATTCCATACTCATCCGAATGGTGCGCATAAGCTATTGTATCGCAAACAGATGGAAGTAGATTTGATTCCATTTGGTGGATTGGAGAACGCCGCCGGGATCATCTCGTGGCCGCCTGACGGCGACACAGTAATGAGTGTTCTGGGTTATAAGGAAGCTCTCGAATCTTCAATGGATGTTCTACTCCCTTCCGCCCGTCAGGCTGCTGTTGTCTCCCTTCCTATGCTGGCTGTCCTCAAAGTTCTGGCTTGGTCGGAAAGACGATTGATAGCGCCTCGCAAGGATGCATCCGATCTTTTGTTGATTCTTCAGAACTACCTTGATGCCGGGAATTCAGAACGTTTGTATAGCGAGGCAAGCCAGTTGCTCGAAAGTCCGGATTTCGACTACGAACGAGCAGGAGCCTGGTTGGCGGGGAAAGACGCCATCGAGACAATTCAAGAATGCAGCCATAAAGCGGTTCGCATTGAGGAAACACTTTGCGCCACACTCGAGGCTGAAAGCGATCCGAACGGCCAATTACGCCTTATTGGAGAGTTGATGGCTCCGGATCCGGAACAATCTCGCCGAATTTTATCCGCCTTTCTTTCAGGAATCAGAGGCAATCCGCACTCTTTCTAACGTTTAAGGAGATATGCGAATTCGTTTATTGAGTGATCTGCATGTCGATTTTGAAACCGTCACTTTGCCGTATATCGAAGCGGATGTCACAGCCAAACCATCTTTACTATGCTGAAATTACACGATACTTAATCGACCAAGGTTCTCTATAAGCAGCAACCCCTTCGGTCTCATTTCATCAGATTCGCGATCGTTTTCAGTTTCTTCCAGGACTCGATTCCGTTACGCCAGGCTGCCACCCAGGTGTTGCAGGCAGATAAGAGCGCATCCGGATCGCCTCCGGAGCCGACAAAATCCACACATTCCTCGGCGCCTCGAATTATTCCACCATGATGGGATCTGCGCATTATCCATTCCCAGGCAATTGCTCCATCGGAACGCTCAACTTCATCCCACAATTTTGAGACCTGTTCAACAGCATCATCAATCATGCCTTTTCCGGCAATCACGTTGCTCTGCGCCTGTTCACAATCGACTCCGGGGCTGATTTTAGGATGAAGGCCAACGGCTGCATCCTCCTCCATCTCGGGAACGATTATTCCTGCCTTAAGCTGCAGCCAAATCGCCATGCCAATCTCCTGTCTTGTTCTGTTTGTGATTCCAATTCCATCAATATTCACCGGGGTCAGCGGGGACGACGGGAACAAACGCCGTTACTATTTACCGCGATAGATCTTGTACTGTCCCCGTTTGATGTAATTATCGGCCCCGTAGATTTGGACGGGGACAGGCTCAAGGCACAAACGGGGACACCGCAATAATCATTAAAATCGTGACTTGCAGTTACTGACCCCGCTGGCCCCGTTGTCCCCGTTAAAAATTCATACGGTGAGTTTCTTCACACCGACATTTTCGATATGGCGGCAGCCTATCTGTTTCACATTGTCGGGAACCATCCCTTTCTGGACGGCAACAAACGGGTTGGCACCGTGGCGTGCCTTGTCTTTCTGGAGTTAAACGGCTATGAATTCACTGCGCCGGAAGAGGAACTCACGGAAATCGTATTTGCGCTTGCCCGTAGTGAGATGAGTAAAGCCGACGTTGCGATCTTCGTGCGAAAATGGACTTCAAAAGCATGACCGGACGATGCGGTTCCTAAGCGGCCCTTGTAACTCCAACCGGTCTGTCTTATTGTCAGGCAATCTATCTGCGTTGAGGGATTATGAGCGAATACCAGTATTACGAATTTCAAGCTGTCGATCGGCCTTTGGACGATCGTCAGATGCGCGAGTTGCGGGCAGTATCGAGCCGGGCAGTGATCACTCCCACAAGCTTTACCAATGAATACAATTGGGGGGATTTCAAGGGCAGTCCGGACAAATGGATGGAGAAATATTTCGATGCTTTTCTCTATCTGGCCAACTGGGGCACGCGCCGCTTCATGCTGCGATTCCCCAAGCGTCTTCTTGATGCCAAGGCCCTGGCCGCTTTCTGCGCGGGAGACAGCGCTTCCCTCAGAACCCGTGGAGATTACGTGATTCTTTCGTTCGAAACGGAAATTGAGGACGATGATTGGGTCGAACCGGAAGGCTCGCTTGCATCCCTGATTCCCTTGCGCTCCGAGATATTGCGTGGCGACCTGCGTTGCCTCTATTTGGCCTGGCTCCTCTGCGTACAAAACGGGGAGGTCGACGACGATGAACCGGAACCGTGCATCCCCCCCAATCTCCATAAACTCAGCGCATCTGAAAGCAGTTTTGCCGACTTCCTGGGAATCGACAGCAACTTGATCGAGGTGGCGGCGCGTGCAAGTTCGAAGGCTACAGAAGATACCGTAAATCACAAGAAACTCGAATCCTGGGTTTATGAGCTTCCCGAGGATGAGAAGGATACGCTGCTTTTGCGTTTGCTCGACGATGATCCCCAGCTCGGAACTGAACTGCGGACCAGGTTTGCAAAACAGACGCAGGCAGGCAAGCGATCGGGACACCCTTCAAATTCCGAAAATCGTCGGACGGCGGGCGAATTGCTCCTTGCGGTGGAAGAATTGGCTGAGGAGAAAAAACATCGGGCCGCAGAAAGGGCTGCTGCCGAGAAGAAGAGGCTTGAAAAAGAAAAGGCTGCCGCCCGTGCAAAATACCTCGACAATCTTGCGCAGAAGGCGGATAAGGTCTGGCGGAAGGTCCATGACTTGATCTCCACCAAACAGCCGGCGAAATACGATGAAGCCGTCAAATTGCTTGTCGACTTGCGCGATCTTGCAGCGCACCAGGGCGATATCCAAAGCTTCCAATTGCGCCATCGTGAACTCTGCGAGAAGAATGCAAAGAAGCCAAGCCTACTTCGCAGAATGGAAAAGAGTGGATTGTAGAGGCCAATTTCTGCTGCTATCATCGCAATTTAATTTGAGAGAAAGTATGGATGTGCGCTGCGATGAGTAATAGTGAATACAGTCCCGCTTTAAAGCAGGAAATTGAGCGATACCTTCAGACGGGAGATTATGACCAATACTACCGGGCATGGCCGGAAGGAGGAATACTCCATCGTGCACAGATGATGGATGCGGTCCTCCGGAAGGAGTTGATTGCCAGGACCCAGTATTGCGCGCGTGAAGCGTCGAAACCTCTAACTATCCCGGAGAAGGACTTCACGGCTTTGACACGGACCAAGGTCATTCCTATGGTCCATGGCCTCTTCCCACAAGCGGAACGCGAGGTCGTCGTTGGCGTCCTTGAGAAATCCGTTATTTTTCTGACGCCGGACAGCATTGCAGGAATCCTCGAGAAAGTCGGCTTTCTAAATACGGCATGGGATCTCGCTAACCTGTATCTCACGAGCATTGGGGCGCCGTGCCTGAGCGAAGAAGCAATGCGGCTTGAGGGATTAAGCGAGGAAACGACTTGCTTCGTCTCGATGAGATACTTTTCTCAGAAAGATCGATTTGCCGACTTCATTGTCCACGAGGCCGCTCATATATTCCATAACTGCAAGCGCGAAACAATCGGTTTACCCCATACACGTACCCGCGAATGGCTGCTGGAAATCGACTACCGAAAAAGGGAAACCTTTGCCTATGCCTGCGAAGCATACAGCAGAATTCTTGAATTAAGCCGTACAGGAGCGCAGCGAAAAGCCTTTCTGGAGGAATACACAGCCAATTCACTCACCGGGGATGATCGGGTTGATGATGAGGAGATCGTTGATATTCTTGCGGAGGCGATTTCGGTGAGGAATGGCTGGAAGCGGATACTTAAACGATGTGCGCCCCAACGGCGAAAGCCGCAATCTGAAGCCATCGCTTCCGTCAGAGCGGAATAATTAATTTCATGCGTCTTTACGCCCCGCCGGTTTGCATCCTCACCAATTCCAGGTCGCTGACGATTCGGACCAGCCGGGCGCCCCAGGTATCGAGTGCCTCCTGTTTTTCCCTGTCGTAGCTATAGCGGTCGTAGACTCGGGTTACGCCCGACTCGACATGGTTCAGGATCTTTGAGACCAAAAGCCGGGGAACTCCCATACCCGCCATTATGCTTGCCGCCGTGCTCTCCAGCTTTCTCACTGTAAAATTGATTACGGGCATATCAAACTTTCAATCAGATAGCAATTGCACATATCCGAGGCCTGCCGGAGCCTTCCAATCCGATCAGTGGAAACACAGCGGCGTCTTCTGGGGTTCCAACCGGCGTTAACCCGGTGAAACTAAGATGCTATAACGCCGTGTTAAACATTATGATCCCTTCGGACGCCTTATAATATCATGCATCTACCTGGAACAGCGATTTCATCCCGCCAAGGATTTTATCGAACGGTACGACGTCCACTTTCTTATTTATCGAATAGCGCCGTTTGCCGGGGTAGATAACAGCGATATGTTCGAGGCTTAAATCTTCCAGAGCGATCCGCATCGATGGCGTCATTTTTGGCGCATCGGCCCGCTTGATCTCACATCCATACATTCGGCCGCCTTTATAAAATACCAAATCGATCTCAGCACCTTGATGAGTTGCCCAGAAATATGGTTGATCGATCTCAAGGAGACGAATTAACTGCTCAAGAACAAAGCCTTCCCACGATGCTCCGCAGGACGGGTGCCGTAAAATTTCAGCTTCGCTTTTTAATTCCAAAAACGAATGTAATATGCCCGTGTCTCTCAGATAGATTTTGGGCGATTTCACCTGTCGTTTTTTCATGTTCCCATGCCAGGGTGGAAGCTGGCGTACCATGAAGATACCGGTAAGAATATCAAGATATTTGCGAACAGTCGGCTCCGAAAGCCCCAGAGAAGATGCTATCGGTGATGAATTCCATACTTGTCCGTGACTGCTTGCCAACATGGACCAATAACGATGCAGAGTCACGGTTGGAGCATCTATTCCCTGTTGTTGCATATCACGTTCAAGAAACGTCTTAATAAAACTCTTTCTCCATGCGAAGCTGTCTTTGTCGTTCTTTGCTAAAAAAGACAGAGGAAATCCTCCCCTGAGCCAAAGGAAGGTCGCTTTCCCGACACTGATTTCAGACAGGTCAAATCCCTCCATTTCAACCAATTCCAAACGACCAGCTAAAGATTCCGATGATTGCCGTAAAAGATCAGGAGAAGCGCTTCCCAGAATAAAGAATTTGGCCGGCAGAGGCCTTCTGTCTAGAAGCACTCGCAGCAGGGGAAAAAGTTCCGGCCTTCTGTTAATTCCGGCATAAAACTGAACAGAGGAGCGGAATAAATTTCAGAATAGATTGACAGATTACAATCTGTTATCAGATTATCTG
>JAFGTD010000283.1 GCA_016934295.1 Acidobacteriota bacterium | reverse complement strand
GTGCGCGGGGCAACGCGGGCATCCAGCAGGTCTACGATCCCCAGCGCATTAAAAAACCGATGATCCGGACCGGCGAACGCGGGGAAGGAAAATGGCGCACGGTTTCCTGGGACGAGGCTTTCGACTACGTCTCGCAGAAACTGACGGAAATTAAAGAAAACTATGGACCGGAGGGAACCATCTGGTCCTCGAGCGAAGGATTTCAGGAAATATTTTTCGAAAACCTTTGCTACGCCTTCGGTTCTCCGAACACCGTCCGGCATCCGTCGCTTTGCCTGTCTTCGGTCAACCTCGCCTATTCGACCACATTCGGGACCGTACCGTCGTTCGACCTGCTCAATGCGAACTACGTCATCCTGTGCGGGGCCAACCGCTTCGAGTCTTTCATCACGCCGGACACCATGGATCTGATCGAATCCACCATGAACCGCAAGACGCGGCTGGTCTGCCTCGACCCGCGCTTCACCGTCACGGCAGCCAAGGCGGACAAATGGTTCCCAATCCGCCCGGGAACCGATATGGCCTTTATCCTGGGCATGCTGCACGTGATCGTAAAAGAAAAACGCTACAATCCCGAATTCATCGAAAAGTACTGCCATGGCTTCGACCGATTGGCCGAACATGTGAAAGATTACACTCCGGCATGGGCCGCCAGGGAGACCGAAATTCCTGAAGAGGAAATCGTAAAAATCGCGCGGGAATTCTCCGATGCCGCGCCCCGGGCCATTTACTACGCGGGCCGCCGGACTTCCTGGTACCACGACGACTTCCAGGCGCGCCGCGCCCAGGCGATTCTCAACGCGATTGTGGGAAACTGGGACCAGCGTGGCGGCATGGTACCGAATATCAAGATCGATCTGGGAGAATACCTTTTCTTTCCCTGGGACGATCCTGTCGCGGAGCGCGTGGACCAGATCGAAAAGAACTACCCGCTTGCTAATAAAAAAGACGGCGCATACTTGAAGCTGCGCGACAACGTCCTCGCCGGCAAACCCTATCCCGTGAAGGGCTGGATGATCTACAAGCAGGACCCGATGAACGCGCTTCCCAATCAGAACCGCACCCTGCAGATGCTCAAGCAGATGGATTTCGTCTGCGCCATCGACATCCAGATGAGCGACACCGCCTGGTACGCCGATGTCGTGCTGCCCGAATCCACATACCTGGAACGACTCGATCCGGTGGAGCGTCTCGGCGGCATCTGGCCCGTCGTCCTATTCCGACAGCCTGTCATTCCGCCGGTTCACGACACAAAACCCTGCCTGGAAATCGTGCAGGGATTGGCCGAACGCCTCGACCTGATGGAGTATTTCGACTACACCATGGAGGACTGGATTGCGGAACAGGTAAAAGAGCTTCCGCTGCGCATTCCGCTGGAGTACCTGAAGAAGAACGGTGTGTATGCTTCAAACGAGGATCCGGAGTACGGCCGTACACTGAATCAGGATTACCGATTCATCACCAAATCGGGCAAAATCGAAATCTACTCCGAACGGCTGGAGGAGAACGGCTACGATCCGCTTCCAGTCTATACGTCTCCGGTTCAGCCGCCTTTCGGCAAGCTGCGCATGATCCTGGGCCGCAGGGCCTACTTTACGCATGCCAACAATTCCAACATACCCTGGCTGCATGACTTCGAACCGGAAAATCACATCTGGATTCATCCGGTGACAGCCAGGAGCCTGGCAATCGAGGATGAAGACCTCGTCGAAGTTTCCAGCACGGCGGGAACCGTCCGCCTTAAAGCACGGGTAACCCAGGAGATCCGGCATGACTGCGTCTTTATGCTGCACGGGTACGGGAAGCACTCCCCGATGCAGCGGCTGGTACACAACGTCGGGGCGTCCGACGCTGTCGTGCTCGAATGTTATGAGGATGAAGTTTCGGGCAACGCAGCGTTTCACGAAACATTCGTGACGGTAAAGAAAGCTTAGGGGGACGTGGATATGCTGAAAAAAAAATACACTCTCTTAATCGACTCCAAGCGCTGCATTAACTGCAAGGCGTGCATTGTAGCCTGCCGCGCGGAAAACAATGTCCCTCTCGGGCACAGCCGCCTCTGGATCAACGAAGAGCACCGTGGAGAGTGGCCGAAAATATCGTCGAATTTCGAACCGGAACAGTGCCATCACTGCGAGAGCCCGTCCTGTGTGCGCGTCTGCCCGACCGGCGCATCCTATAAGCGCCCCGACGGAGTCGTTCTCATCAATGCCAAGGAATGCGTCGGCTGCCGCTACTGCATCGTCGCCTGTCCCTACAATGCGCGCTTTGCCCGCGAAGACCTGGGCATCCCCGAAAAATGCACTTACTGCGCCCATCGCCTGGAGCACGGAGAACCGCCCGCCTGCGTGGAAACCTGTCCGACCAAGGTCCGGATCTTCGGCGACGCGAACGATCCGAACAGCCTCGTCGCGGAAATGCTCAACACCCGTCAATACCGGGTTCATAAACCGGAGACCGGAAACGGCCCCCGAATTTTCTACCTGCGTTAAGGAGCGAGCGAGATATGGAACGGATTGAATGGGGTCTGTTGATCGTCAATTACCTCTACCTGGGAGGGCTCTCGGCCGGCGTTTTCTTCGTATCGGGACTGGCCACCTATCTGAAACAGAATGACGGAACCGGCGATTCCCGTATCGCCCGCTACGGGGCCATGATCGCGCCCTGGCCCGTATCCATAGGGTGTATCATCCTGATTTTCGATCTGGGAAACTGGCAGCGGTTTTACAAGCTGTTCCTTCATTTCCGTATCGAAAGCCCGATGTCGATCGGATCCTGGCTGCTTCTCTTATTCTCCGTCGTCACACTTATTAACTTCTATGCCTGGCTTCCGGAGCAGAAACGGAACGTCGCCTTCCTCCGGCTCTCCAAAAGGATCCGCTCGGCGGAACGCTTCAACATCGACCTGTCCTCCTGGCGCCGGCCGCTTGCGGCCGTGGGTTTCCCCCTGAGCCTCGGAGTGGGCATCTATACCGGCGTTCTTCTTGGAGCGGTGCAGGCGCGTCCGTTCTGGAACACGAATCTCGTCGCCCAGCTGTTTCTCTTCTCCGCCCTTTCAACCGGCTGTGCCCTTTTGCTGGTATTCCTGTCATTGAACCGCAAATCGCTCGAAGATTCCCAGATTCGTTTTCTCTACACCCTGGACATCTGCTTCATCATCGTTGAGCTTTTTATCGCCCTCCCTTATGTCATCCATGGAGAACTGTCCGTCAAAGCCGTACAGGATTCCCTGCAGTTGATAATGGGAGGTTCGTATACGCTGGCTTTCTGGGTATTTTTCCTCGGCATGGGGCTGCTCGTCCCGCTGGCTCTTGAAGTCTGGGAGATGCTCCCGGTGCTGCGCACGAAAAGTCCGCTCAAACACAACAAGCTCCTGACGGCATCCGCCGCGTTTCTGATCCTTATCGGAGGCTATCTGCTGCGATATATTTTTGTGTATGCGGGTCAGAAGAGCGCGTTCTAGCCTTAAACCCGCATTCGTATAAATTTCCCATACAAGTTATCCCTGCATCCGGGGCTTTTCCATTTCCACCAACCGCAGATGCATTGTTTTTGAACCGCAATCACACCGGCCGAATCCGGCAATGTTTTTCTTCCCATGAGTGGTGAAACGTTATAACTTGTAACGTGCAACGATGCTTTAATTTCTTTCAGGAGAACGTAACCATGATCCGAATATCCGTTATGTATCCCAAACCTGCAAAATTCGATTTCGATTATTACAAGAACAAGCATATGAAACTGGTCCACAAACTGATGGATTCCTACGGGCTGGTTAAGGCGGAAGTAAACAGGGGCATCGGAGACTCCCCGTTCGCGGCAGTGGGGCACCTGATTTTTAATTCAATGGAAGATATGCAGAAAGCTCTTCAGGATCACGATCCGGAACTGGCTGCCGACGTGGTCAATTTTACGGATGTGAAACCACAATTTCAGATCAGCGAAATCCTCGAGTAGATCAATCTGATATTTTGGAGTGCGGCAGCAAGCTGCCGCACTCCAAGATATCCCTCAATGTTTTTTTTCTGCATTAATAAAAGTAATGGTGGCATCGGCCGGCAGGGCCAGGCCCACACCGACCTCGAGGGCTTTTAAAACAGCCGCCGGAACCGGACAGGACAGGTGGGGAACGATGCCCTGGCAGGCGTTTAGCACCTGCGACTTCCCTTTTCTGAAAAGCTCATCCATCATATTGATAGTTGCCGTTTCAAGGATTGCGGCTACTTTCTTGTGATTGGGGCATTCACTTTCAATAGTAACGGTTGCATTGTATTTCTTGCGATCTTCCACACGTATTTTTGTTTTAAATCCGCATATGCCCGCGGACACCTCAACTTCTGTCATCTCTATCTCCATTCTTTCTGTTTACGCTCCGATAATACAGCAATCGATGAAAGATGAAAAAATAAAAGGCCATGGATTACACGGATTAAAAGGCGCCACGGATTACACCGATTCCACTGATTTCACTGATTTCACTGATTACATTCTTTAAGCGAAGTTTTTATGATTGCACAAATTAATTTGGCATATAGCCATTTATCCACCAGCGTTACTCTAACCATCATAAAATATATATTAAAATCCGTGATAATTCGTGTAATCCGTGGCGCCTTTAAATCTGTGACAATCCGTGGAATCCACCACATATGTTAATTGACTAGTCAGGCTGGATTCGAATAGCATGAAGATCTTCTGGAGGGATAGCGGACCATGAAAGAAATTGAGATAATCGGATCGTACTGGACGCTGGCAGGGGACGTCCATCCCCATTCCGAAACGGAATTCAGCCCCTTTAAATTCGAGGACCGGGTAGAAGCTGCCGCCCGGGCCGGATTCAAGGGATTCGCCATCAAGGAAGCCGACCTGGAACATATCCTCCAGCGGCTGACCCTGAAGGATATCAAGCATATCCTCGACGACAACGGCATGAAACACGTGGAACTTGAATTCCTGAGTGACTGGTTCTGTGAAGGAGAGGAGAAGAAAAAATCGGACCGGATGAAACACTTCCTTCTGACGGCGGCCGAAGCGCTTGAAGCCAGGCATATCAAGGTGGGAGATTTCGAGACAAAGATCACACCGATGCCGAAACTGATCGAATCCTTCGCCGCTCTCTGCAAGGATGCGGAAAACTACGGAACGAAAATCCTTTTCGAACTGATTGTCGACAGCATGATCAAAACCCTTCCTGAAACCCTGGAGATGGTCGAAGGCGCCGACGCCCAAAACGGCGGCATCATGATCGACCTGTGGCATATCGTGAAACTGGGCATTCCTTACGAAGATGTTGCTCGTATTCCCTCCCGTTTCCTGCTCGGCATCGAAATCAACGACGGTACCCTCGAATGCCCATGGAGCCTTCACGAGGATACGATAAACCACAGAAAGCTTTGCGGGGAGGGAGAGTTCGATGTAAAAGGCTTCGTAAAGTGCATGCTGGATGCAGGATATGACGGTCCGTGGGGCGTGGAAGTCCTGAGCCGGGAATTGAGGCAGGAACCGCTGGAAGAGGCAATACCTCATGCGTTCCGAACCACTATTTCGCAGTTCCCGGGGCATTACTAAAAAATGGTCGAAAGTCACCGACCTTCGGCCCCTTAGGGGCGACGCAGAAATAAATTTACATTTTGGCGCGGTGCAGGGCGGGCAGATGCTAGGCGCCGCGACGCAGGCAATGCGGGACATTGTCGAGGAGCGGCAACGCCGCAGATGCCCGTCCTGCACCGCGATTCGAAGAATGACCGGATTTTTTAATGCATTTTACTATACCGTATGCCTATACTATTCTAATGTATGAATGGCAAACCAAAATGTGAAGTTATTTTTGCGTCGCCCCTTAGTCGGTTATTATCGGAAATGTATAATATCCATCATAAAACGGGATCTTCCTTGGAGTGCGGCAGCTTGCTGCCGCCTTTGTTACGGTTCCGTGTGGTGAACAAAAGGCGGCAGCAAGCTGCCGCATCTCCAAAGAAGCTGTTAAATAAGCAAACGGGCCTGCCTTAGGCCGATTACGTTTTGACAGGAGGATCCATTGAACCTCAGCAAGAAACAAAAGATTGACCTGTTCAACACGATGCTGACAATCCGGCGTTTTGAAGAACGGCTGTTCGATGAATTCTACGCGGGAAGCATCACCGGCTTCGTGCACTCCTACATAGGGGAAGAAGCCATCGCCACCGGAGTCATCGCCCATCTGAAGAAGGAAGACCGCATCGTAAGCCACCACCGGGGCCACGGTCATTGCATCGCCAAAGGCGCGGACATGAAACGCATGATGGCCGAGATCTACGGCAGGAAAACCGGCTACTGCAAGGGAAAAGGCGGCTCGATGCATATCGCCGATTTCAGCATCGGCATGCTGGGAGCGGACGGGATCGTCGGAGCCGGGCTGCCGATTGCCACCGGTGCTTCCATAGCGGCACAGCTCGAAGGCAAGGGAAATGTCGCAGCCGTTTTTTTCGGCGACGGTGCCTGCCAGGAGGGCGAATTTCACGAAGCTCTGAACCTGGCTTCCCTCTGGAAGCTTCCGCTGCTTTTCGTCTGTGAAAACAACGGCTGGGGCGTAAACACTTCCATTGGCGAATCCTTTGGAGCCAAAGAGATCACGCGCGTACCGGATGCATTCCATATTGCCCACAAGACGGTAGACGGCAACGATGTCGAACGGGTATACCAGGCGGCGGAAAAAGCAGTCGCCAGGCTTCGGAAAGGCAGCGGCCCCTTTTTCCTGGAATGCAAAACCTACCGCTGGCACAAACACTTCCTGTCGGATGCGCTGCCGGACCTTCGCCCGAAAAATGAACTGGAAGCGTGGAAGAAAAAATGCCCGGTAAAAGCCTATGAAACAAAACTGCTCAAACAGGGCATCCTCACACCTAAAAAGATAGCGGCCATGAACGCCAAAATTATGGATGCGGTGGAAGAGGCGAACCAATATGCCCTTGCCAGTCCTTTCCCGAAACCCCAGGATGCTCTGCAGGACATCTATTCAAAGTAAGCGAGGCAAAAATGCGAGAGATTACATACGATCAGGCAGCTTTGGAGGCCATCCAGGAAGAATTCCGCAGAGATCCTCGAACCGTCCACATGGCAACCGACCTGCCTCCGGAACTGCGGCAGGAATTCGGTTCGGATCGCATCCGGGTCACACCGATTGCCGAGAACAATTTTGTCGGCGCATCCATAGGCTTAGCGGGAAGCGGATTCCGTACAGTCGCCAATATAAGAATGGCGACATTCGGCTTCGTTGCCCTGGACCAGATGATGAATCATGCCGCCAAAATCACCTATATGTTCGGGGGCCAGGCCAAGTTTCCAATTCTGTACCGGATGACCGTAGGAGGGGGATTCCAGGGCGCCGCGGAGCATTCCATCAGTCCGTATTCCATGTACATGAACGTGCCCGGACTGAAGATACTCCTGCCGACGACGCCCTATGACGTCAAAGGCCTGTTGAAAACCGCCCTGCGGGACAACAATCCCGTGGTTTCGTTCGAGCACTTCCTGCTGGGCGGCACGATCGGCGAAGTGCCTGAAAAGGAATATTTCATTCCCTTCGGCAAGGCCGACATCAAGAGGAAAGGAACCGACGTCACCGTGGTCGCTCTTGCGAAGATGGTTCACGAAGCGCTTGCTGTAGCCGAAGAACTGGCCGGGAAAGGCATTTCTCTCGAAGTCATCGATCCGCGAACTCTTATTCCCTTTGATAAACAAACGGTCATCCGGTCCGTAAAAAAGACAGGTCGGCTGGTGGTGGTCGATGAAGCGTGCCAGACCTGCGGTGCGGCGGCGGAAATAATCGCTTTTACAACTTCGGACAAATCGGCATTCGGCAAACTGAAATCGGCCCCGGTAAGGGTTTGCGGCATGGACATCCCGATCCCGTTCAGCCCGCCGATGGAGAAATTCGCGCTGCCGGATAAAAAGAAAATCATCCGTGCAGTCATGAATGTTTTGGGGGATTAGGGTTGGATTATCACGGATTGAAAGGCGCCACGGATTACACGGATTAACACGGATTAAAATAAATATTAAAGGCCACAGATTTCACCAATTTCATGGATTACACTGATTCCACAGATTCCACGGATGGCACGGATGGCACGGATTACTTGATGAGATACGGTTAAGGTGCATTATGCAGAAAAGTGCATGGGGGGCCTACGGCCTCCATGTATTCCAGCGAGCCATGGGAAAACACACGATTAAATATACCATGCCGTATACCTATGCCTTTGTGCTTTCCCATGGCTCGCTGGAATACATGGAGCAGCGCAAAGCGCTGCCCCATGCACGCCTTGCGATTATACAGTCGGAGTAATCTGTGGGAATCCGTGTAATCCGTGGCGCCTTTTAATCCGTGGGAATCCGTGGCACTTTTTAGATCAATCGGAAAGAACAAATGAGGAACGGAGAAAGACCTGAGAACATTCCGCCATTCGCGTCCGTTTCAGAGTGCGCTGAAGGTCATGAATTGATTCTCCAGGCAATCGCGGCCAACAAAGTCGACAAGATATTCTTCTGCGGCGGCACCGACAATTTCCATCTTATGGAATCGGTTGCCAAGTTCAAAGCGCTGGGAAGGCCGACCCCCGAACTCGTCACCGTCCTGCATGAATCCGATGCCGTGTATATGAACATGGGCTACTTCCAGTGGTCCGGGAGACCGCAGGTCACCATGCTGCACGTGGATTCGGGAACCATCAACGCAGGAGCGGCCTGGCCCGAAGCCTGGCATGCGAATGCCGGTATCGTAGTGATGGCGGGACGCACCCCATGGACGACCAAAAGCGAATTGCCCGGCGGGCGAAACTACTTCATCCACTGGCAACAGGAAGTATACGACCAGGCTGCCATCGTCCGGCAGTACACCAAGTGGGACTACGAAATTAAAACCGTTGAGAACGCTTCGCTGGTTGTCCAGAGCGCCTTCCGCATTGCCGGCACGGAACCGTGCGGTCCGGTTTACCTGACCGTTCCCCGCGAGATCATGGCAGCCGGGCTCGGTGGAGGTCTTTGTTACAGGCCAGAGGACTTTCCTCCGGCAGCGCCCCCGCAGGCGGACTCCACGGCTTTGCGTGAAGCGGCCAGGCTGCTGGTCGGGGCGGAGAACCCGGTGATTCTGGTTAAAAGCATGGGACGGCACCCGGAGGCCGTCGCATCGCTGGTGGAGCTGGCGGAAAAGCTGTCCATCCCGGTCGCTTCCACCGACACCTTTATGAACTTCCCCAGGCAGCACTGGGCCCGATCGGACGGAGACATTCAAAACAGGGACGTCATCCTGATAATCGATCACAACATCCCGTGGTACGGAACGGATCCGCCGGCATCGGTCAAAATAATCTCGATGGACACGGATCCTGTAAGGCTGAAACAGCCGCTCTGGGGCTTCCCGGTCCATGTTCCCATCACATGCGACTCCTCCAAAGCCATTCCCCTGCTGACACGGATGACTGAGGAATTCATTACCGCTCGGCGCAGGACCGTTTTTGCCGAACGCAAAGCGGAGCTTCAGGCTGCGAAAAAAGCGGTCGATGAAAGAAACCGGGCTGAAATCGAAAAAGCCAAAACGGCATTCCCTATATCCCCGGCCTGGATCCGCGAATGCGTCAACCGGGTATCGGACGAAAATACGGTGTTGCTATGGGATATTGCCCCGATCGGCCAGGGAGACCGTACGCCTCCCGGCCACGTCTTCTCTCAGTATGCTGCGAACCTGGGCAACTCATGGCCGAGGGGCATCGGCGTCAAAATGGCGGCCCCTGAAAAAACTGTTATTGCCGGCGGAGGCGACGGTTGCGCCATTTTCTCCAACCCGGAAGCCGCGCTCTGGACATCCCGCAAATACAACGCGCCGATACTCTATATCATAAACAATAACAACAGATACAACGCCGTACAGGTGGGACTGGACGAATATGGCGGGGCTGCAAGCTACGCCGGCAGGTCCGGATTCAACGGATCCGACCTATCGCCGTCCCCCGACTTTTCCATGATTGCCCGGGCCATGGGCGCGTATGGAGAAAAAGTCACCGAACCGGATAAGCTTCCCGGCGCTTTGCAGCGGGCACTGGAAGCGGTAAAGAGCGGACAGCCCGCGGTGCTGGATATAATCACCATCCAAGAAACCTGACGCGTCTGCCTAAGACGAACGTTCTAACGTTACACGTCAAACGTCGAACATTGAACCTCTAACTTTAAACGTGGGGCAGAAGAGGGGGCCTGTTTGCTTACTACACCGTTACACGTTAAATGTTCGACGTTTGAGGTTTAACGTGTAACGTTTGAACGTTGGGCTTGAGAGGATAGCACGCCTGATGCAAACGGGGAATTCTCTAAGCGAAAACGCCGGGGAGGCCGATCAACAAACGGTAAAGGTCTACCTTTAGATCGATTCATCATTGTTGATTGAATGTCACTTGAAGAAAGGTTCAGGAGGCGCAATGAAATTATCAAACATCTTACTGTGCTGCCTAATAATCCTGATGGCGTCAGCTTCTCTACAGGCAGGGGAGATGGTTCTCTATGCCGGATCGCAGAAACCGGGCACGCTTACTTTTGACTCACTGTCCGAGGTTCCCGGCGGCCTTATGGAAGGAACGTGGGGCGGCACTTTCGGAGCCAGGTTTTCTGCCGGGAATGTAGTCGGCCTTGAACAAAATTTCAGCTACAGCCCGCGATTCGCCGTCAGTGGCGTAAAAGCCTTCCAGATGGATACCAACCTGCTTTTGCAGGCGCCGGGAAGGTTCGTTCCCTACGCGACAGCGGGTATCGGATACCTTTATACCTGGGGCCAGGACAGTTACCCGGAAGACCTGGATCCCGGGAAAATCGCGGCATTCGCCTTTAACATCGGCAGTAAATTTGCCTTTAATTATGGCGGAGGAATCAAAATACGGAGCGTTCTCGGACCGATGGGTTTCAATTTCGATGTGCGGGGTTATACCATACCGAATGCCAGGGATGCCTCATTAAGCTTCATCCAGATGAGCGTCGGACCGGTATTTACGTGGTAAAAGAAATAACTGCGTCGTTGCACGTTACACGTTAAATGTTGAACGTTAAAAGAAAAAACGTCGTTGGAACGTTGGACGTTTAACGTTTGAATTTCCGAAATCATTTTCAGGGCGCGGCTGCCGCCAGCCGGCGGGAAAGGGCGAACACCAACTTGTCCGCCGACTTGTCAGGCGTAGCCCGGCTGAATCTTCGATTCAGGGGCGAAGGCGGAAGGTTCGCCCCAACGATCTTCCCTTCCCTTTTTATCAGGAGTCCGAATCTCACCCGGAGCACTGCCGACTGCATACTGTATATTCCAATCCCATCACGCTATCTTCCGGAGATAAGCCCAAAAAATCAGTAGAATTACAATAAATATTCCGTCACGGATCGTTGAACGTTTGCGTTCAAACGTGTACATTTACACGTTCAACGTTTTATGTAAGGAGGAATTTTCCCGTGTCATCCGCTAAGTATCCCGACCTGTCCCGGCAGGAATTACTTGAAAAAGCCGCCAGGCTCGGATCCGACTTCGAAAAATTTTCCGGCAGCTGTTCCCAGTGCACCGTTGTTGCTCTCAGGGAAATCCTTGGATTTGAAGATATCATCGTCAAGGTAGCCACCAGTTCGTGCGGCGGACAGGCCGGCCTGTCAAACGGCGTCTGCGGGGCCGTCATTGGAGGAACTATCGTTCTGGACTATTACCTGGGCCGGCCGATGGAATTAGTCTCCTGCACCGAAGAGATACCGGAGGGATTGGAGGTGCTGTCCTCCGCGATGGAAACGGCCCGATCCTTCTGTAAAAAGTTCACGGACCAATACGGATCCATCCTCTGCCCCGGGATCCAGACAACAATTTACGGCCGTTCCTTCGACCTGCAGAATCCCGATGACTGGGAAGCCTTCATGGATGCCGGTGCGCACTCGGACCCGACCAAATGCATGAGCGTAGTCGGAAACGCCGCAAAATGGGCGCTGGAAACATTAATGGAAACGGGGAAAATCCGAACGTTGTTGAATGTTTGAGGATACGGCGGCATTATCGGGCGCCGCGTGTTGAAGCGTTAAACCGCGCGACGCTCAAAGACATTACGGTGCTATTGCCTGTTCCACTTATACACAACCTTTCCTTCATTCGAAGTATCCACGACTTCTTTCCGGCTTCGCAGGCGTTTCAATACGGTATGGATCGAAGCAAGGACGTTTTTGTATTTGCCGGTATCGAAACCCGTTTCCCTTAGAAGATCCCGGATATGAATGGGAGAAAGGTAGTGTTCGCTGTGTGTGGACAGCACCTCCCGAATTGCATCCGTAAGCCCGGTAATCTCCGGGGCTTTATCGGGAACCAGTTCCGGCCATTTGCCGCCGATGGTATCGATGCTTTCTCCGCATATTCCCCCAAGTCCGACAGCCACCTGGCGCAGCTTTTCGATCCTTCGGTCCAGCAGATTACGCATCGATTCCAGTTCTTCACGCTCGTTTAAAAGCGCATTCAGCTCCTGCATGCTGGCTTCGAAAGCTTCCCGATATTTCGCATCGTTTGCATCGAAATCAGTGTCCATAATCTGCATTATCCATATGTATAAATAAAAAGCAACCGGACATTTAGACATTCATTTACTACCCGGGACTATAAATCAATTTGACTCTATGGAAGCGCGAAAAATCAACCTATTCTAATGGTTATCCAATTGAATTCTGTGCCGATATTATAATTTTGGAGGCCTGCTAAAGGTAAAAAGGCTCCGCTGGATTTTTGATTAAATAAATGAACCGTGAAAATATATAATGTCATTCTCTTTAAATGGATTTTAGGGGATTTCGAGGCCGTTATCCCGAATGCCCTGCAGTTAAAAAATTAGAGTTGCGAATGGAACCATATAGTTCATTTCCTGCATCCCGAAGCAACCTCCAGAAAAAAAACAGGGATGAAACATGTAGAACCGGCTACGGAGATTCTTATATCCCGTGGAATTCTCCAAAAGGGAGGCGGAATACCATGCTTAATTGTAAAAACACGATAATAGTATTTATGCTTTTTGCCTTTTTTACCGCTGCAACCAGCATGGCCGCTGAAAGCGGATCGTTGAATTATGTCTTGTTATTCGACTTTACCTATAAAGGAGAACTGCTTAAAAAGGGGCTGTATGAAATCGAGTGGGAGATTATGGAGCAGGATGCAAAAATGACATTCAAACCTGTTGGAAAGACCGGCAGTGTCATATTAACAGGTAAGGTTGAACATGCACTCAATGAATACGTTGCTACTAACATTTTATACAAAAAAAACTCCATCGGTCAGAGAATAATCTCCCAGCTTGAAATAGGCGGAAAGAAATTTCGCATTGTTTTCGAGTAATCCCATGTGTTATCTGGCGCACCCGGCACGACTCGAACGTGCGACCTGCGGATTCGAAGTCCGCGCCAGAATCACTATATCCAATTGATTCTAAAAGCTATAACGAATATAATACGAATTGAGCTTTATGCAGTATCGGCGCATAAAACCGCAAGGCTCCGCATATGGTTGACCACGGTTTTAGCCAAAGTGAATTTGCAATATCCTTTGCCATAGCTCATTGAAAATGCCCGGATAGGTTGATCGCCGAAAAGGCAGTGACTTCCGCGCTGCCCTGCCGGGTATCCCAAAAAGCGGAATCCATTCGGAAGGTGGAACGATGGAATTAAAACCTCTCGGAAAACTCCATGAAATCATTATTGAGTACGCACGATACATATACGAGGAAGGTACATATATGGCTTACTCAAACGGGATTCAATATCCCTACACCGGGGCCATTTTCGCTTTCGAAAAAGATGGACAATCCCTTAAGCTGATTGACAACACAGAGTATATCCACCCAAACGGTACGACTAGCCTTCCTGTCCATCACGGTGATTTTATTGAACCCAAATCCAACCAAGTAAAGGCCGCATTTCTTAAATTCCAGTATTGTGAAAACAAAATACATTGGGCTCAGAAACATCTGTATAAACAGGATAATGCCGTAGTAAGAACTGAAATTAGAATAGTCACAGATAAGCTGTTGGGGTTTACACTAGAAATGCTCAAATCCCTTGCAGAATCGTACTCAATTCGCGAAGTTAATCCAGAAGAAGGACAGGTTTATTGGGTTTATCCAGGGATGCAACCCCCTTTGGCTGCCTATGGACTACATGTTTGGGCGGGATGCTTGAAAATTGGGGCCGATGCTCCAGCTACACTTCAATTGAAGGTGGAGGAGTTTAACGACATCCTTGTAGAGTTAAGTGAGGGCAAAACCTCCAAAGAGCTCAAATACACAGAGATACTCCAAGCAGAAGCAAAGCCGGCACTGCAAAGCCAATCAATTAGAGACAATCGTGCGGAAATAGTACGAAGCATTATGACTTCCGGCGTTGATTTTAAGAATCGGAACAAGGTTAAGGAGCTTGCCCGTAAACTTGATGACGATGGCATACCACTGCCTCAACGAAGACGTCCACAGCCAACAAAGTGGGAACCCAAAACCTATATAGAAGTAACAGAGAAACCAACTTCATTAGAATATAAACGCAATTTTAACCATCGAATCGGCGTACTTGTAAGAGACCTCGGGAAGAAATAAACAACCCCATTGCGGAAGAAGGATTTTCCGCACTTATCCGCAAATTCGCATCACACCCGCATAATAACTGCCTCTCATTTCTTGTCCGCATTGTCCGCATATCCTATTTGCTATGCTTGCCCTCGTAAACACTTTTAAACGAGGACGACATGACAGAAACCAAATTACTTCGATTTAAAAAACTCCGGGAGTATGTACCACGAGGACGCACAACAATCTGGCAGATGGTTAAAGAAGGCAAATTCCCTACTCCGGTACGTATCGGGAAAAACGGTATCGCCTGGCGATCAGATGAAGTTCAAAAGTGGATCAAGTCACGAGAGAAAGCTAAAAGGAAGCGCCATGAGTAATCGCACTATCGCCTCATGGCCGCGACTCCTGGACCTGAAAACGGCAGCGGCGTATCTCAGTATCGGCGCCCGGACCATTGAGGACTGGATACGGGACGGACTCCTTGAGCCTGTTCCCATGCCGGGGAGCACCATCAAGGACAAATCCGGGAAGGTTATTTGCACGGCCAAATCCCGGCGAATCTGCAAGATCCTGATTGACCGCGAAGACTTGGACAGGCTTATTGAGGAAAGGCGGGCATCATGAACCGCTCCGAATTTTTTCTGGCCCTTTACCCCGAAGGTGGATTCATTGATGCGCGAGCGGTCGAGCTTGGCACCAGTCGTGTCGCTCAGGATTTCATCCGCGCAGATGATACAGAACGCATTGACCGGTTCACTGCAAAGTATAAAGACCTGGAATGCTACTTCGGTGTGGCTTCTCGCGTCGATCCAAGCAGGGGCGGGGGGCTTCAAAATTGCGGATACCTGGGCGCCGTCTTCTGTGATATCGATCGGAAGGAAACGCCCGACGCCGAAAAACGGATTCAGGATTTCATCTATCCACCTTCGATCATCGTCAACAGCGGCGGCGGCTATCATGCGTATTGGGTTACAAAAGAGCCTATCGATCTTAGGGAAGAGTCGGCACGGGTCAAATCCATTCTACGCAGGCTGGCGATCGCAATCGGGGGGGATCTTGGAAGCGCGGAACCGGCGCACGTCCTCAGAATTCCAGGGACTTTAAACCATAAATATAACCCACCTCGCAAGGTGGAAATCCTCGCGGGAGTTTAACATGCAATTCTACGGACTAGCAGATTTCGATGATTTTCTACCTCCCGAAGAACCGGAGTCCAAACCGGTTAAAAACACCTCAAACGCTCCAGGAAAAATAAAAGAACCGGGGCGGAACAGCTATCTTACACGTGAAGGCGGGAAGTCGCGGCATATAGGAAGGAGCGAGGCCGCTATTGAAGCGGAATTGCAAGTAATCAATAAGGAAAAATGCGATCCACCACTGGAAGAGAGCGAGGTCCGGAAGATTGCGAAAAGTATCTCTAGGTACGAACCGGCTACGGCGGCGAATCCCTTCTCGCCACAACCATATTGGCAGCAATATGATATTGCGAATATCAACGATTGGAAATGCCCACCCCTTGAGCCGATAATCGACGGCATTCTCGCGAAGGGAAACCTTTGCTGGCTAGCAGCCGAAACCCAAACCGGGAAAACCCTCTTTATGCTTTGGGTGTGCCTGCATCTGCTTCATGAGGGATCACTTTTCGAAAAATTCGCAATAACTCCAGTAAAACGCATTTTGTATGTCGCGTGTGAAGATCCCGCGCGCAGGTTCAAATCCCGGTTATTGGACATGGCACCTTCCGAAATCGAGCCGGGGAGGTTTGTTGTTTACGTGGCGCCAGGTCTCTCTCTCGCGGATTGTCTCTGCTTTCAGTTTTTGGAAGATATGATCCGAGAGGGGGATTTTGATTTTGTCGTAATCGACACCTTTCAAGCTGCAACTATGGGAATCAGTTCTTTCGACGATGAAAAACTTTCCATCGTTATCCGTCGTTTGTTGGAACTCACCCGGAAAACAGGAACCACCATTGTAGTCAATGACCACTTCCGAAAGACCTTGAATAGCAAAAAGCGTACCGATCTTGATTTCAATGATGTTAAAGGCAGCGGTGGAAAACTTCAGAATGCCGATGTTTTCCTGCTTATGGACAGACAAGGCGGAAAACTCCGAATCTCGGGCAAGTCGAAAGAATGGGATACGCAAATCGGATTTTTGCTCGACGTTTCCCAGCAGGGATCGCCCGACGAAAAATTCACATACGCAGGCGATTTAGTGCAAATGGGCGCGGATATGGCCGCAGTTGGAGAGCAAAACAAGGCTAATGTGCTAGCGGCTTTTGATTTCTTCGAGTGGCGCTCTCGTAAACAGATTGCTCAAATCCTCGGGATCAGTCCTTCAACTGTTGGAAAACATACTGCTTCACTTTTCAATTCAGGTGACCTCGAACAGCAAGGAACCGGCAAAACCACGAAATATCGACGCGTACCGTCCGAGGTTTCCGACCGAAGCGAAGACACCCCTCGGTCGAATACCAATAAAGGCTTATATGACAATGATTAAATCGACCGAGGCGCAACTCCCATATACTCACACGCTTATACCAGTAACGGGGAGTCGAATTCCGCGAGTATCAAACGCGGATTCGACCGACCGAGGTATCACTCTATATAAGCTCGGTCGAAAGCTCGGTCGAAAGCATTCAGGGATTCTAAACGACCAAAATATCCTCCATTCAGGACCAAGATTCTGTGTTTATGAGGAATACTCCAGAGACAATGTGATATTGAAATACTCTTTCAAGATCCCTGCCAAGCCCGGCATAACGCAACAAACTCTTCCGGCAATATTTTCCGGGATCAGACCGGGCAATCACAGCCATAGCGCCAGCCAAAGTGGGTTTTATGTCTTTATTCGACAACGCCTTACAACCGGCCCTCGGTTATGCAATCCGAAGGCCGATAGGCGAATTTTAAAACGAAACTCTACCAAAAATAAGGAAACGAAAGGAAACCAATGGAATTCGAAAAATCTTTTGAGGAATACAACGAGCGAATCAAACCCCTTCAGGACGAAATCGCTGCCTTGGAGAAAAAACGCGCCGAAATCCACGCCGCACATGAACCGGCAAAGGACCGCTTACAGGCGAAGGTGCTCATGCGAAAACTTGAAGACGCAGTTGCAGCCGGGGATGAACAGCAGGCCGCTGGATTCCGCACCAAGATATTTGCCCTGAAAGAAGCGGACAGCGGCCGGAAGTCTCAGTTGCATGAAATATCCGTCCAGATCGAAGCGCTTCAGACCGAGATGCACCAGGCTGGCGTCGAGATTTTTCAAAACAATACAGTCGCAGTCCGTGAAAAGATTCATCAACTAGTCTCTGATTTAGTGGACTATGCCGTCCGGCAGCGTCAGGACATTCTGAAATATGCAAGCCAATTCAGTATCGCTCTCACACCTGGCAGGCTGAGCGGCCTCATAAAAATAGCCGGGGGCTCTAGTGCGACTAAGGAGGATCGGCAACTGCGCGACCGGATCTGGGAAGCCCTGTTTTAAGGCGAGGGCGTCTTGGGGCCCCACCGGGCAAGGGTAGGGGGAGGGGCTTTTTACCCCGGCCTGTTCCATTATCACTCTCTACCGTGAGATATGGTGCAACAAAGAGGTAGGCAATGCCTGAAGAAGAACAAACCGAACCCGTTGAGAATCCCCTGGCCGACGATCCGGTCGAGGATGAGGATGTTCGCTATACGGAAGTAAAACCATTACCCCAACCCTATAATCCACTAACACACGGATTGGACATGGAGGAGTGAAATGGCTGAAACCGATCGGGACATAAGCCCGGAGCTTCAAGGGCGAATACGCGAGTATCGGGCCGAAATGCTGAAGATTGACGCCTACAACCGGGCAGTAAGGCGGCGCAGGCAGATTAACGAGTCCCTGTGGGACTTTTTGGAGAAACAATCAGATCCACTATGGAGGTACAGACCATGACAGACGAAGAAACCAGCAAACCAGGAATGGTTTACGACAAAACGGACCTCGCCGGCGAATATGAGCAAGTCGAAATCCCCGGGGAACAGGTATACCCAACGGACAATCCCGGCGTTGAGCAGATGCATATTCGGGAAGTGCCTGTGCATGTTGCAGGCCGGTTAAAGGAAGCGCACCAAATGGGGAGGCTCGCCGAATCCCTGAGACACTATGCAGGCGCCTTGGAAGTCTGCGCGGACTCGACATGTACCGATACCTTGAAAGCCCTGGCCGGGGAGGTACGGGACAATTTTCATGCTAACGGCGAAGTGTTGAAAAAGGCAGTCGTTGCGCTGAACCGGCTCAAAGTTACCAGGAGGGCATGATGCCTTGTCGGTTATGTGGTGCAACAAACCTGCCGAAGGTTCTGAGTCCCGATCAGGTACTGGCCTGCCCGACCTGCCTACAGATTCTATGCAATTCCACGCAGCAGCAGATCCTGGAAGCATACAACCATGCGGTCGAAAAAAAGGACAAGGAACGGGCTCGTGTGCTGAAAAAGTTCCTGTTTCGGGAAAACCGCAATTCCGGGAAGTCGCCTGTCCGAGATAATCAAAAAATAAATCCTTTATTGATGCGGGTTTACGAGGGCGAAAATGGGCGGGCGTGTAGGGTAGATCCTCCCGCAAATTATCTCGGACAACGGGGGCTCTCAGAGCGACTCTGCGAAGAGTGTAAAGAGCCGTTTTTCCCGAAGAGGGCCGATGCACGATACTGTTCGAGCCGGTGTCAGAAGAGGGCGAGGCGGAAAAACAAGGAGTTGACTTATGCCTAAAAACAAGGAAGACACCTCGCGTCCATTGAAAGAGATGCGGGCACCGCACTGGCAGCCCTACGATTGCGAAGCCTGCAATCATCCTTTCGACCCGAGGACCTGGCAGGCTGATTGGTCGCTTTCCGGGGAATTAACCTGGAGCTGTCCAAAGTGCGGACATCCGAATTTTCCATCGCTGGGATAGCGCCCTCAGGAGATTCTCATGGAAATACAACGGATCTGGGAAAGCGACCCTGAAGTCCAGGAGGACGGCGATGAGTGATCCTGAAGAACAATCCCTATTCGACGAACTTCAACCGCTATTCTCGAAGCTGGAGCAGGCCCGGTTCACCGGCAGGTTGATTTTACACCTGGAGTCCGGGGAGATAACCAAAGCTGACCTGCATCATTATCTCCCGGTTACGGAATTCAGCAAGCCTTTGCCGACGATTGAAGAGGAAACAGAATTTTGCCTGAAGCCATAACGCGAACTGTATCACATGCCTGCTACAGGCGCGGGAACGCATTGAACGAGGGGAAGCGGGCATATGAGCGGCAGTTCAACGGATGCAGGGCGAGCAGATTAGAGAGCCGAAAGCGCGAGGAAATCTACAAGGCGCAGGCGAAGGAGCGGCAGCGGGAACACGGCAATACCGCACCTGGAAGAGAAAAGGAAACACTTCATCAGATTTCTGATGACCCGAAAAACCATGCCGGCTGGACTGCGCCGGATGAAAAATAATAGTTGACAGGTAATGACAGTAATGACAGAATTAAACCATGCACATACTCAACGTGAAAATAAACGACGAACTTCACAAACGATTCAAGGATGCCTGCTATTACGACAGAACGATAATGAGCGAACTCGTGCGAGCCTGGATCGAAAAGTATGTGGAGAAAGTCGAAAAGAAACAGAAGAAATAACCCGCATGGAACGGAACCGGCAACCGCGTGAACGGCTACCGGATCCTACCCTGCACATGGAGAGCGACCATGAGCAAGGCTAATGATAATCTACCACAGAAATCTCCTGTCATTCACATCGAAAGAGCGGAATATCTTCACGTACTACGGTCACTCGAGCGGATGCACCAAATTCTTGATAATTCCATTGCCGTTATGGAAGCCCTGGAAGAACGGGCCGACAACGAATACAGGCAGACTTTAAATATTATCAAGCAACTTCCAAAAGACGAAATGGGGGAATAATGGGATCAATTTACCGACCGAAATATAAGGACGCACAAGGCAATAAACGGCAGTCCGGGATTTTCTGGATTCAATACTATTCACACGGACGCCGGATCCGGGAATCGACGGAATGCACAGATTTCAGCGACGCGAAGGAAAAACTACGGCAGCGGGAAGGCGAAGCGACAAAAGGCCCGGTATTCGTCACTTCCCGGAAGATAACATTTAATGAACTGGCGCAGGATCTGGAAAACGAATACACAGCCAACGGCAGAAAGTCCCTTCGAGACCTAAAGACAAGACTTCGGCTTCATATTCTGCCGGAATTCGGATCCTTGCGGGCCGTCCGGATATCGACGGCAGACATCAACCGCTATGTTGTAAAGAGAAAAGAAGAGGGCGCAACCAACGCGGGGATCAATCGGGA
Organism: Acidobacteriota bacterium; assembly: GCA_016934295.1. Lineage (GTDB taxonomy): Bacteria > Acidobacteriota > UBA6911 > UBA6911 > UBA6911 > UBA6911. The sequence goes on along the minus strand of JAFGTD010000283.1, from coordinate 869 downwards.
GCTGGCCGCAATCAAACGCGCCTTTTCACTTGCAATACAGGCCGGGAAGATCGCTGCAAAACCGTATATCCCGATGCTGAAGGAAAACAACGTCCGTAAGGGCTTCTTTGAACGGCACCAGCTTGCATCCGTCTTGAAGCACCTGAAGGAATACAACAGGGCACCGGCAATTTTCGCTTTTTTGACAGGTTGGAGAAAGGGCGAGTACCTCAATCTCCAATGGCGGCACGTAGACTTTGAAGCAGAAACCGTCTGCCTTGATCCGGGCACCACAAAGAACGATGCAGCCCGGACCTTTTCATTCAAGTACATCCCGGAACTTTGCGCGCTTCTCATGAATCAGAAACTTAAAGCCGACCTCCTGAAAGAGGACGGTATCATTTCCCCTTGGGTGTTCTTCCATGAGGCCAGGGGCCGCTTACGAGGTAAGCGCATAGGAGATCCCAAGCGCAATTGGGGGACTGCATGTAGAAAAGCCGGACTTCCGGGAATGATGCTCCACGATTTCAGGAGAACGGCAGTCAGGAATCTGGAACGGAGCGGAGTACCCCGGAGCATAGGGATGAAACTCACCGGGCACAAAACGGAAAGCGTTTATCGCCGGTACGACATTGTTTCAAAATCAGACCTGGATGAAGCCAGTAAAAAACTGGGAGAGTACCTCGAACAGGGCCAAACAGCCAAAGTATCGGCCAAAGTGGCGGTTTTTTCGGAGAAAGGGTAAAAGTCGTGAAACCGGAAACCATTGGAATATCAGAGGTTAACTGGCGCACCCGGCACGACTCGAACGTGCGACCTGCGGATTCGAAGTCCGACGCTCTATCCAACTGAGCTACGGGTGCGCTGATTGATAATACTACACTTACAGC